>JBBSOS010000001.1:0-36593 GCA_038259505.1 Candidatus Limnocylindrales bacterium
CCTGCAGCCACGTCGCCGCCAGCGCCGACCCCGTGAGGACCCCACCGACGGGGAATCCCGCCGGCACCAGGTCGGTACCCAGGTCGACGATGTCGTAGTCCCGCCCGGCCGTCGTGGCGAAGCGGTACCCGAGCAGCTCGGCCAACGCATAGACGTCACGGTTCCCGGCCCAGCGTGACGTGGTGTCGGCGGAGAACCCGCAGACCACGTCCTCGCACCCGATGTCGTGCAACGTGTCGACCAGCGCTTCGACCATGCGCGGATCAGTTGCCGACGGCGAGCCCGGCTCGAAGCCCTCGACCTCGGGGACGATCACCACGGGGACGGCCGCCACCGCCACGTCGGACTGCATCGCACGCGCGGCCAGGGCTCGGGCGACGCCCACCTGTCGGACCGCCCGGTCCACCCGTTCGGCCGGGTCCAGCCCGGGGTGGTCGACCACGACCACGCGCGGTCCGGTCACCGGCCGGTCAGTCGGCGGGGCGCGAGATGGTGCTGGACGAACTCTGGCCGGAGGCATCACCCCGGGATGCTCTCAACAGCTTGCATCAGACAATGTACTATCTTCGACGATGTATTGATCAGTGGTATGACGAGAGCACGTCCGCAGACTACGTTGTTCTTGAATCAGAACTCTTGTACCTTGATCCTGTTTTGGTCGCGGTCGACAGCGTGAATTTTCATAGAGACGCTGCTGCTGCGCTCTTGACCAGCGAACCTCTCGACGCCGGGGCAATCGCCTTGGCTTGGTATCGCGGTCAATTTGCGCCTGAATTTGAGTACGAGGAATGGGCAATCGAATATCGTGGCCGTACACACGCCCAGTACCTGAGACTGGTTCAGAGGGTGGCCGAGCATCAGATGCACAACGGCGCGAACGATGCAGCCTCGTCCGGTCTAACGGCTGCGCTGCGGATCGACCCGTCCGCGTTCGAACTGGAGGGCCACCTCGTGACCGCGTTATGGCGGGGAGGCGCTCGGGCATCGGCACTTGAACACTACAAGCACTACGCGCATGTTCACGAGAGGGAGTTGGGTCTTCCGGCCGCACCGGTTAGTGAACTCATAGGCAAACGCCCCTGAGCCCCACTGGCCGCATAGGTAGGACTACGTATGTGGTTGTTGGATCGGTTGCCCGAAAGTACTAGGCGGTGAGGGGTACCGATGGTGCCGACTTGCCGTAAGTATCTGTGACTCGGACGTGTGGATGCCCTTCCCTGAACTGGGCACTTGGGGGGAGGTCGGAGCGAGTAGTGCACCCACCCGACGACTAGCCATCGTCAGGTCGAGTGGCCCAGGGTGGTCCACTCAAAGGAGGGCATGTGGTTCCGAACGCAAATATCAAGGGTTGGTGAGCGCGATGCGCAGACGCCTGACTCTCGTCTTGAGCGTGTGCGCCTCAATAGCTACCTTGGCCGCAGTGTCGGGCGCGGGACTCCGCGTTCTCTAGACTCCGGATTCCAGGGTACGAAAGTGGGATGGGTGTGGCGGACAGGCTTCGCCACACTCCCTCCGTGGCAGAGTCGAGGAACGCGGCCGACCGCGTGCCATCCGAGCGGCGACTTCCAGTTCTCGTGGCGACCGTCGCGGTGGTCGCCTTTCTTGCGTTTGGGATTGCATACGCACGCTGGCCCGTCATCTCGCCTGAGTTCGACGCCGGAGACCTAGTGTTCTGGACGGCACTGACGCTGATTGTGTCGTCGTTTCCCGTCGTGGCACCCAGGGGTTCGGTCGTGAGCGTCGCAATCGCGCCCATCTTGGCGAGCGCCATCCTTGGCGGTCCGGCCGCTGGAGCCGTAGTCGGCTTCGTGGGAGTCCTCGAACTTCGCGAGCTTCGACTCGAGATCCCCTGGTATGGCACCCTCTACAACCACTGTTCGACCGTGGTGTCTATCGTTTCCGCGGGGGTCGCCTTCTGGCTGCTATCTGGAACCAGCACTGGCACGTGGAACTTGGTTACCTTGAGTGCTGCACTTGCAGCGGGTGGCATCTTCTTCGTAGTGGCGGAGCTTCAGGCGTCCGCCTCAGTGGCAGTTCGACAGCGCCGCAGTCTTGCGGCCGTCGCGAGCGGGGACCTTCGCTCATATGGCCTGGCTCTCATGGGCCTGGTGCCGTTGGCGTGGTTGATGGCGTTCGCTTACGTTGACGTCGGGCCGGCGGTCGTGGTGCTGTTCGCGCTGCCCCTCTACACGACCCGGTCCGCGTACCAGTCCGTGGTGGAGTTGCGCCGGATGTTCACCCAGACTGTTCGCGCACTCGCGTCCGCGATCGATGCGCGCGACCCGTCAACGAAGCGGCACTCTGAGCACGTCGCTGGCATTGCCGTCGAGATCGGACAGGAAATGCAGGTGAGTGAGGCGGAGCTCGAGATCCTCGAGTGGGCCGGCCTGTTCCATGACATCGGCAAGATCGGCATCCCCGACGCCATCCTGCTCAAGCCGGGCCGGCTGGACAAGGCAGAGCGGATGGAGATGAACAAGCATCCGGTCAAGGGTGCCGAGATCTTGGCCAACGCGGAACGGTTGAGGCTGGTGGTGCCACTCGTCAAGTTCCACCATGAGTGGTACAACGGCAGCGGCTACCCGGACCGTCTCGTCGGCGAGGAGATCCCACTGCTTGCCCGGATCCTCGCCGTCGCGGATTCCTTCGAGGCCATGACGGCGATACGTCCATACCAGACTCGCCCAAAGACGCTCGAACAAGCGATCGAAGAGCTGCGCCGATGCGCCGGCACGCAGTTCGACCCCGAGGTTGTGGAGGCGTTCGTACGCACACGGACGGCACGTGGCCTTGGGGAACTCGAACCGTCGAGTCGCTCGAGCGCATCCAGCGTCAGTACGCGAGCTTCCGGGCCGCAGGCGATACCGGCGACGTCCAAGGGCCACTGATCTCGTTCGCCATGGTCGCGCGGGCGATCGGCACTCGCCACTCAGATGGCCCCATCCAGCCGCATCGCCTCGACCTCCTCCCGATCGAAGCCCATTCGGGCCAGAAGCCGGTCGGTGTCCTGCCCGAGGGTCGGTGGTGGGTACC
Source organism: Candidatus Limnocylindrales bacterium (assembly GCA_038259505.1). Taxonomy (GTDB): domain Bacteria; phylum Chloroflexota; class Limnocylindria; order Limnocylindrales; family CSP1-4; genus JAFMJV01. The sequence continues at coordinate 3,034 of JBBSOS010000001.1, forward strand.
GGATGGATGCGGGCGTCTCCTGCAGCTTCCATGGCAGACCGGGCAGCCGGATCGGACCGACGACCGGATGCTCGACCTCCACCAGCATCTCGGCCTCGATGATCCGCGGGTCGCTGAACACCTCAGCCAGGTCCCGGACACGTCCGACGGGCACGTCCGCGGCGACGAGGAGTGACTCCCAATCCTCGGCGGACCTCTCACTGAGAGCCGCCACAAGGATGGTTCGAAGCTCATCGCGGTGCTGGACGCGAGCGGCGTTGGACCCGAAGCGTGGGTCGGCAGCCAGCTCCGGACTGCCGAGCGCGGCACCCAGGTGTTGCCACTGGCGCTCCGACCCCACTGCGATGGCGATCAGGCCGCGTTGCGTGGGAAAGGTCTCGTAGGGCGTGATATTCGGGTGCCGGTTGCCCATGCGTGTCGGCACCTGACCGCCGATCAGATAGTTCGTCGCCTGGTTGACGGACGACGCGATGACCGAGCCCAGCAATGAGGTGTCGATGCGCTGCCCGCGACCCGACCCGGGTCCGATCCCGTCCCCATCACGCCATCGGAGCGCAGCAAGGATGGCGACCGCGCCGAGCATCCCTGTCGTCAGGTCCGCCACCGCGACGCCGACCTTGGTCGGCCCTCCCCCGTCGGCATCGGACATGCCCGTGATGGACATGAGGCCGGACACGGCCTGGATGATGAAGTCGAAGCCCGGTCGTCCGCTGTCTGGTCCGGTCGGACCGTATCCCGTGATGGACAGCCGCACGAGGCGGGGGTTCAGGGTGTCGATCCGCGTATCGGGGAAGCCCAGGCGCTCCAGCGACCCCGGCCGGAAGTTTTCGATGAGCACGTCACTGGCTGAGAGCAGCCGCTCCAGCACGCGACCGCCCGCGGGTGTGGAGATGTCGAGGCGCATGCCCTGCTTGTTGCGATTGACCGACAGGTAATAGCCCGACTCGCCGGGGACATCCGCGGGTCCGGCATGAGCCCCGCCGTCAGCGGGCACCGCGAAGGGCGGCCCATAGCGTCGGGTCGGATCACCGTCGGGTGGCTCGACCTTGATGACCTCGGCCCCCAGGTCGCCCAGCAGCATCGAGCAGTAGGGCCCCGCAAGGACCGTGGACAGGTCGCACACGATCAGACCATCGAGCGCACCATGTGACTCAGGCATGAGCCCACACGCGAACCGGAGGATCAGCCATCGCCCACACGGTACCAAGGGTGTGCCAGCCCGTCGCTTGCCGGCACGGACCCATCGGTACAGCACCGAGCTACCATGCCTGACATGCCTGCTGTCCATTCTCTGCTCACCGTTCACGCGCATCCCGACGACGAGACCATCGCGACCGGTGGCGTCATGTCGCGATACAGCCGCGCCGACCATCGGGTGATCTGTGTCACGTGCACGGGTGGCGAGCAGGGCGAGATCGTGGTCCCGGAGCTGGACACACCCGAGAACCATGCCCGACTCAGGGAACTCCGCGACGAGGAGTTGCGGCGCGCCCTGGAGCAGCTCGGGCCCATCGTGTCGCGACGGTTGGGCTACCTGGACTCGGGCATGATGGGCACGCCCGAGAACGAGCTCGACGGGAGCTTCTGGACCGCCGACCTGGACGAGGCGGTGGGTCGACTGGTGGCCATCGTGCGCGAGCAGCGACCCCAGGTGATCGTGGGCTACAACGCATACGGCGGCTACGGCCACCCCGATCACATCCGGTCAGCGCAGGTGGCCGTGCTGGCGTTCGAGCGCGCCGGGGACCCGGCATGGTATCCGGAGCAACTGGCCGAGGGGTCCCGTCCCTGGCAGCCTCTCAAGCGCTATGAAGCCGTGATGGACCTGTCACGGCGGATGGAGATGGCAGAACTGCTTCGGGAGCGTGGCATCGAGAGCTGGCTGACCGCGGCAGATGACGAGCCGGCCGAGGTCCGTCAGCAGCGTGAAGAACAGTTCGCGCGGATGACCGAAGCGACCGGGCCCAAGACAACATCCGTCGACATCAGCGGATCCATCGACCACAAGCTGGCCGCGCTCAGGGAGCACGTCACCCAGCTTCGGACCGACCAGTTCTTCCTGGCCCTGACCGCGGACGAGTGGCGGCGCTACATGCCCACGGAAGACTTCACCCTGAGCGAATCGCGGCTGCCCGTGCGCATTCCCGAGGACGACCTGTTCGCGGGTGTGCCTCCAGAGGCCTGAGCGCCGGTACCGGGACACGCACGATGCCGAGGCCGAGCGAGACCCGATCCCAGGCCGACCGCGGCCCGACGCCGGGTCCCATCGGCGTGGCTACCAGTCGCTGATGCCCCTGGAGGCGGTTCGGATGGCCTTCAGGAGTGCGCGGCCATCGTCCGTCGCCGGGTCGAGCAGGTTGGGCTGCGCCTGATCCACCGTCAGGAACGGGTGGAGCCGGGCCTGGACGAGCTTGCTGCCGGCCCAGGTCATCTCGACCAGCACGCTCTCTGCGGTGTTGGTCGACCAGTTCTGGTCGAAGATGAAGTTCCCAAGGGAATAGAACACCGGCGTGCCGTCGATGTCGCCGATGCCGCCCGGGATGTGCGAGTGGGCGCCCAGGATGAGGTCCACGCCCATGCTCGCCCATCGCTGGGCAAGCCGTTCCTGGCTGGCCAGCCGCGCCCGGGTGTACTCCACGCCCCAATGCGGGAACACGATGAGGATGTCAGCCTTCGCCCGCGCCTCCCGGATGGCGTCGAACGCCTCCTTCGACTTGCACGGCAGGCCACCAGCGCTGTTCGCCCCCGCCCAGGATGCCGGAGCGACCGCGACGCAGGCCACGATCCCGACGGTCTGTCCCTTGACCTTGAGGTAGCTGGGCTTGGCCGCCTGACGCTTGTTCCTGCCGGCACCCGTGTGGGCGATGCCGTACTTGTCGAGCGTCTTGAGGGTGTTCATGACGCCCGTGGCGCCGTAGTCCCGGATGTGATTGTTGGCGAGCGACATCCAGTCGATGCCGCCGCGCGTGAAGATCTGGGTCAGGTCCGGCCTGCCGCTGAAGCTGGTCCCCTGGAGGTGGAAGGTCCAGTTGGTCGGGGTCGGCTGCTCGTGGTTGGACAGGGCCAGGTCAGCGTCCTTGACCAGATCGCGGAAGATCCCCTTGGGTCCCGACAGCACATAGCTGGGGATGGTGTTGCCGTTGGCCCGTGGACAGGCGCGACACACGTAGTGTCCGGTCACCCTCGCTGTGCCGCCGTTGAACGGGTAGTCGACACCCTTCTTGCGATTGACGACCCGCTCGTACAGTCCCCGGTCGGTGAAGGAGTCACCGCCCGCGACCATCGTCCAGGTAGCGTCCTGGTCCCATGCCTCGGCGGCGGTCGCCTGGACCTGGGCGACCAGCGGCCACCTCCCGAGACGGCCGATCCGACCATTGCCGAACAGATCCTGGCCGTCGATGCCGAGTGCCCGCACCGAGGGCTCCACGTCAGAGGCACGCAGGAGACCCAGCGTCCTGCCCTTCTTGACGGCCGCGATGATGGCCGCGGGGGTCGCCTCGCGCACCGAGTCCGCGATGGTGATGCCCAACGCGGCTTCGAGCGGGGCGCGGTCACCGGAACTGATCATCACCCGGGGATATCTCGATGACGACCCGCGCAGTGCCTGCTTGAGATCCGCCGTGGCGATGCTGTCGGCAGTCTCCCAGTAGCGCACGACGGGCACGAACGGCATCCGATGGAGCGTCGTGGCAGCGTCCGGCACGCAGGTCGGTCCGGGCAAGGCCGTCGTCGCTGGACCGACGATCGGGGGATCTGGGGGCGACGAGAGTGGATCCGCAGGGGAAGGATCAGCAGAGGACACCGCCGACGGTGACGGTATCCCGGACAGGCAGTCCGCCGGGCCCGTGGACGCAGCCGGTTCCGGGCTGACGGACGGGATGGACGACGCGACGGCCAGCGACGGCGCCACCTGGAGGGCTGTCGGATCCTGCGCCTGAGCCGAGTCGACGGCCGCAGCCGGACCGCCGATGCTCGCCGATGGGGAAGCCGCCGCTCGCTGCTCATTGTGGTTCAGGACACTGGCCAGGAACCCGAGCGCACCGATCCCGAACAGGAGGGCGAAGCCGATCACGACCAGGTGCGATGTCTCCAACACCCGTCGTGGGGGGCCATCACCCGTCGGCGGCCTGGGCGTGGCGCGAACCGCGGACGTATCGAGCGGGTCGGCGGGGGTCATGCGGCCTTCAGGTCCTCGCTCCGAGCGGGCGGGCCCGTCCTCGTCTTCCGAGCATCCGGACATGGTCGTGGGATGGAACGGGCGACGGGCAAGTTGGCGGACCCGACCGGATTCGAACCGGCGATCTCCAGCGTGACAGGCTGGCATGTTGGGCCGCTACACCACGGGTCCGCTGCGGCGAAGGCGGAGTGTATCAGGAAGTCACGCTATCCTCCGTTGCCCATGCCGGACCTCATCGACCTTCGCTCCGACACCGTCACCCAACCCACGCGCGAGATGCGCCGCGCCATGGCCGAGGCGCAGGTCGGCGACGACGTATTCGAGGACGATCCCACGGTCATCGCGCTCGAGGAGCGTGCTGCCGCGCTGCTCGGCAAGGACGCTGGACTGTTCGTGACCAGCGGCACCCAGGGCAACCTGGTGAGCCAGATGGCACACGTGCCCCGCGGTGGCGAGATCATCGCCGAGACCGACTCGCATGTCGTCCTGGACGAGGCGGCGGGGCATGCCGTCGTCGTGGGTGCCTCGGTCCGCGCCGTCCCGGCCGTGGCGGACGGACGGATGGATCCCGACGCCATCCGGGAGGCATTCCGGGACCCGACCGATCCCCACGAACCGATCACATCGCTCGTGGTGCTCGAGAATACCCATGCCCATTCCATGGGCCAGCCCTTCGATGTGGGCTATACGAACGAGGTGGCGCGCATCGCTCACGAGCACGGTGTACCACTCCATATCGATGGTGCGCGCCTGTTCAACGCCGCCGTCACGCTTGGAGTCGATGCCCGGACGCTCGTGGAGTCCGCAGATTCGGTGACCTTCTGCCTGTCCAAGGGACTCGCCTGTCCTGTGGGTTCGGTGGTCGTTGGTGGCCGCGAGTTCATCTGGCGCGCACGACGTGCACGCAAGCTGCTGGGTGGGGGACTGCGCCAGGTCGGGGTGCTTGCGGCGCCGGGTCTCATCGCGTTGCGGACCGGACCCTCGGGCATGATCGAGCGGCTCGCGGACGACCATGTCACCGCGCGCCAGCTCGCCATCGGCCTGTCTGACATGCCGGGCATCCGCGATCTCGATCCGGAGCGGGTCCGCACGAACTTCGTGATGTTCCGCGTCGCGGACCGGGCGACCTTCCTGGCCGACGTTGCCCGTGAGGGAGTCCTCATGGTGCCCTACCCCCATGGCTACGTCCGCGCTGTCACCCACCACGGCATCGGGGCCTCGGATGTGGCACGGGCAGTCGAGATCGCTGCCCGGGTCCTCGGCGCCTCGCCGGCGGCGACCGTCCGGGTCTGAGATGGGGGTTCAGGTGGCCGACCAGCTCGACCGGATCGCGGTGCCCATCGTGGCGACAGCCGCCGACCGCGCGTTCGCGTCCCTGGTACGACGCTACATCGATGAGCTGATGGAGCGGGAGCCGGTCCTCGCGACCTATCTCGGCATCCATGACCACGACCATCGCCTTGGCGACATGTCGCGGGCCGCGCGCCTGGAGCTCATCGAGTTCGAGCGACGCTACCTCGCCGACCTGACCGCCATCGAGCCAGGAACCCTGTCGGAGGCGAACCGGCTCGAGCGGGAGCTGGCCATGGTGGGTGCCAGGCGTGCCCTGTTCGATGGGGAGGTACACCGCCTCTGGGAACGCCGCGTCACGGCAGGCGAGGAGATCGGCGACGCGATCTTCCTGCTCTTCGTGCGCGATTTCGCACCACTCAGGGAACGCCTCGCCACCATCGCCGCACGTCTGGAGGCGGCCCCGCTCGCGCTGACCCAGGTTCGCGATCGGCTGGGCGACGATGCGGTCGCCCTGTGGCTGCAGTTGGAGCTGGACTCCGTGGAGAGCCTGCCCGGCTTCCTGGACATCATCGAGGAGGCAGGCGAAGCGACCTACCCAACCGGGGATCCGGGTCAGGTCCGCCTGCGGGCAGCCGTCGCGGCCGCCAAGATCGCGCTGGCTGACTACGGCTCATGGATCGGCGAGCAACTCCCCAACGCCGGTGACGACTTCCCCCTAGGAAGGGAACGTTTCGATGCGCTGGTCGAGCTGCGAGCGTTCGACGGGCTGACCACCGACGAGATCCTGTCCATCGGCTACGAGCAACTCGCCACGAATCGTGCAGCGCGTGCCGCGGCCGCGGCCGAGATCGATCCGGATCGTCCGGAGTCGGACGTCCTGGCGCAGGTCAAGGCAGATCATCCGCAGGATTTCGAGGAGGCGCTCGCCGCATACCGCGACGTGATGGACCGGGCGCGCGCGTTCATCGCCAGCGAAGGCATCATGTCGATACCAGCCGATTCGCCGCTGGAGGTCGTGGCCACGCCGGAGTACATGCGTCGGCTCACGCCATTTGCCGCCTACTTCTCGCCCGCGGCGTTCGACATGCCGCGGCGGGGGATCTACATCGTGACGCCATCGGTGGATGACGACCCGGGCGCCATGCGGGAACACAATCGGGCATCGATCTCCAACACCAGCATCCACGAGGCATACCCCGGCCACCACCTCCAACTGTCGGCGGCACTCGAGCGCCCGACCATCACCCGCCTGCTCATCGACGCACCCGAGTTCGTCGAGGGTTGGGGCATGTACAGCGAGCAGTTGATGCGAGAGCACGGGTTCGATGCCTCGCCCGCCCACCGGATGATGCTCGCGACCGACGCCATCTGGCGGGCGTGCCGGATCATCCTGGACATCCAGTTGCACCGAGGCGAGATCAGCATCGATGAGGCCATCGAATTCCTGATCGACAACACCGGCTTCGAACGGCCGAACGCCGCTGCCGAGGTCCATCGATACACGGCGACGCCGACCTATCAGCTGAGCTACCTGCTGGGCAAGGTGCTCATCCTCCGGCTGCGCGACGACGAGCAACGACGTCTTGGCGATGCCTTTTCATTGCGGGACTTCCACGACGCCCTGTTGTGGTCGGGCAGCATCCCGGTGAGCTTCCATCGTCGGTTGCTCCGCGGCGAGGGGGGCGGGCCGTTCCGGCCGGGTGACGTCGCCTGATGCAGCTCATTCCGAGCATCGACCTGCAGGGTGGCCGGTCACGTCTCGTCTGGTGGCCGGGTGCGGGAGCCGGACAGGGTGCCCCCACGGATCGACCTGAGCGCATCGCACGTGCCTTCGTGGAGGCCGGAGCGCCGGCCATCCACCTGGTCGACCTCGATGGCGCTCGAGCTGGCCAGCCCGCCAGCCTGGCTGCGATCGCAGCGGTGGCCCGGGCCGTCGCCGTGCCGCTGCAGGTGGCGGGAGGCGTGGACGGGCCCGACCAGATCGAACTCTGTTTCGCGGCCGGTGCGACGCGGGTCGTCGTGCCGCTGTGGGCGGTGGTGGAGGATCGACCCCGCCTGGACGCCTGTCTGGCCATCGCTGGCGATTGGCTGGCTGTCGGCGTGGACGGTCGCCCAGAACGACTCCGTGACTATCCTTGGAAGCGCTTCCTACCGCCGAGCCTCGACGAGGTCGTCGGGGAGTTGGCGGCAGCCGGAGTGGGTCGCTTCGTGCTGTCGCACGGGGGAGCGGCGCCGGACCTCGGTACGCTGACCCGGCTTGCGGGGCTCGGGGTCGAGCTCCTCGTGGCGGGTGGAGTGACATCGGTCGGAGCGCTCGCGGACCTGGCGACGCACGGCGTTGCCGGGGTGATCGTGGGCGAGGCCCTGTTCACCGGGGCCATCGACTTCGTCAGTGCCCGCCAGACGGCGGCCTGACCAAACAAGATCCTGGAGGATCCATGCGACGTCCCCTCGGCATCGCTGCCGCGATCACCCTGGTCGGCGTGGTCGCGGCGTGCGGCAACAGCGCCCCGACTCCGACCCCCACACCGACCCCCGCACCGTCGGTCATGCCATCGGTGCCGGCCCGACCGGTGGTCGGGCCACCGGACGCGACCCCTATGGCGGTGCCACTCGCTGCGCCGGCGGGTGACGGCACGACTGCGACCATCACCACCGCATTGGGCGACATCGTCATCGCCCTGGACACCGAGTCGGCGCCGGTCGCAGCTCGCAACTTCGAGGGGCTGGCGAAGGCCGGCTTCTACGACGGCACCACGTTCCACCGCCTGGTATCCGGGTTCGTCATCCAGGGCGGCGACCCCGACGGGAACGGCCGGGGCGGCCCCGGCTACACCATCCCCGACGAGCAGGTCGTGGGTGAGTACGGTCGGGGCGTCGTGGCCATGGCACGCACGTCCGAGCCGGATTCCCAGGGCTCCCAGTTCTTCATCGTCCTCGACGACGACGCGCGCGATGCCCTGGAGCAGTTCCGGACGTACGTGATCTTCGGGCAGGTGACATCGGGCATGGATGTCGTGGACCAGATCGCCGCGATGCCCAACAGTGGCCCGCCCAGCAACACCGCGCTCGATCCCGTGGTGATGACCTCGGTGACCATCCAGGAACCGGGCGCGTCAGCGGCGCCTGTAGCTGATTCGGGGACGCCGGCAGGTTCAGCGGCGACGGCAGCTGGTTCAGCAGCACCCAGCCCGCACGTCTCGACCCCCTGAGGTAACCGTTCGCACGGCGCGGCAACGTTACGGAAAGTTAATCGCCGCTCGTCAATGGGGGCTTGAGTCGGCGGTTCCCCTCGGGTAGACTGCGATGCAGTGCTGCTGGTCAGCATGACTGCCCCAGGAACAAGGTCATGGGTAGGTTGGGTTAGGGTAGCCGGTGCAGCCGGCGTGATAGATGCCCTTGTAACGTGGCAGACGACCGATTCGCAAGGATCGGTTAGCCGGGACAGTGCAGACGACCCCGCTTCGGCGGGGTCGTCTCATTTCTGGTGATCCGAGGTAGCAAGTCCCCGCGGGTGCGCGGGTGGACGTGCCCCGGACGCCATCGACCGGAAAGCTACGGTGCCGGGCTCGCCAGCGACGCCGGACTCGCCAGCAGTGCCGCGCAGGGATCAGCCGCCCCCGCAATGTCGGGGATCTCGGATGCCACGATCGATGGGCTCCGTCGCGGAACGGCGGAGCCGGAGCCCGCGACGCTTGTACCGGGCACCCCTGACGCAGTCGCGCCGTCGGTCGTGAAGCTCACGGCCGTACAGGTGTCCTGGCTGCGGTCCCTGGAGCCGTGCGCACCGAAGGTGATGATCGCGCATGCGACGACAGCGCAATCAACGGGACCCGTCTGGTTGGTGAAACTCGATGGGATGTCGAGGGTGGTCGAGAACGAACCATCTGGTGCCATCGGCGCCTCGGCGCCCGATGGCTGACCCGTCTGGTGGACCCACTTGAACGCGGCGTAGACGCTGGGGTCCAGGTAGTAGGCAGGTGCCGGGGTGATCGGACCGAACACCACGTAGATCCCGTTGCCGTGGTTGCCGAGCGGATCGAAGCCTGTGCCATCCACCGTCACGGTATCGGTGCCCGCCGGGAACGGACCTGCCGGTGTCACGGTCACGCTCGGTGTCACGGTCACGCTCGGTGTCACGGTCACGCTCGGTGTCGCGGCCAGTGCCTGGGTCGTGACGCCAAGGAGAGCCAGCACCGTGATCGCAGCGGCCAGCACGCCCCCCAGGCGCGACGGCTGGGACGACCGATGTGATGAGAGCGGACGCATCGGACAGGCTCCTTGGTTCATTCGGCCGGGTCGCATGCGGCATGGACCCGTGCAGCGGGCGATCCGGCGGCACGCCACATGCGGCGCACGCCGTCCTACACAGGCTACCCTGTCCAGCCGTTTCAAGGGCACCTGAGTGCCGCGCGGGACCGAGGTGTATCATCCGATGCGCACCAAGGATCCATCGCGAACGAAAGTGAGTCCCGTTGTCCCTGCTGGCCCGTGAGCCTCGCATCGCCGCCGAGCCGTTCTCCTCCCGGATCCGAGCGGGGACGCGCGTCGACCACGAGCGCACGGAGCGGTCGCCCTTCATCAGCGATCTCCTGGCGGGCCGCGTGACCCTCGATGGATTTGCAGCCATGACCGGCCAGCTGTGGTTCATCTATGACGCGCTGGAGACGGGTGCGCAGCTTCTCCGCGACGACCCGGTCGTCGGGCCGTTCCTCGATCCCAGATTGACCCGTCGCGACGCCTTGAACACGGACCTGACCGGGTTGCTGGGCCCGGGGTGGCGTGGTGGGCTGGTTGCCAGCGAGCCGACCCGTACGCATGCCGATCGCATCGCCGAGCTGGCTCGGTCGTGGCCGGCGGGCTATCTGGCTCACCACTACACCCGCTACATGGGCGACCTGTCCGGTGGCAAGATCGTCGGCAGGACGGCCCAGCGGGTCTACGGCCTGACGGACGAGGGCGTCCGGTTCTACCGATTCGACGACATCCCCAGTGGACGGGCCTTCAAGGATGCGTATCGGCAACTGCTCGATGATGCGCCGTGGACCGAGGCCGAGCAGCTTCGGATCATGGACGAAGCGAGCCTCAGCTTCCGGCTGACCGGCGACATGTTCGAGGCCCTCGAACACCACGGCAGCAGCTTCGTCCCTTCCTGAACAGCGTCGCTATCCCGATGTCACCGGATCATGCCGTCCGTCGCTCCGCGCGCCGTATCTGGACCCTGCCGCTGCTCGCACTCGTCGTCGCGGCCAGTTCCTTCATGGCCCTGGGCAGCCCTACGGCCAAGGCCCAGACATCTGCGACCGGCGCCGGCGGCCAGACGCTCACCGTGTCAGACGTCAGCGACCTCGACCCGGATGGCACCACCGTCACGGTGTCCGGCTCCGGGTATGACACGGACAAGGGCGTCTACGTCTCGTTCTGCGTGGTGCCACCACCGGGCACGCTGCCGACACCCTGCGGCGGTGGCATCGACCTCACCGGAACGGGCGGTGGCACCGTCTGGATCTCCTCACATCCGCCCATCTACGCGACCGGGCTGACGACACCATATGGACACGGCGGCACGTTCAACGTCAAGCTGACGGTGGAGGCGGCACTCGACGACACGACCGACTGCCGCGTCGTCGCGTGCGCGGTCGTGACCCGCAACGACCACACCCGGAGCGATGACCGGTCCCAGGATGTCATCGTCCCGATCACGTTCAGCGGCACCCCGCCCACGCCGGGCGCGGTGGCATCCCCGACCGCGGGGACGACCAACCCGGGCAGCAGTCCTGCGGCGTCCGGCACCATCGTGGATCCGGCCGCTGGTTGCGGGCCGTCGACCGCCCTCGTCGGAGCCAGCGCCATCGACCCCATCACGCCCACGCCCGTGCCCGTGTTGCCGGTCACGGTCCACTCCGCGGATGGCCGTGATGTGACCGTCACCGATGTCAGTCGGATCCTGCCCGTGAACCTGTACGGCTCCATCGCCGAGATCGTGTTCAGCCTGGGCCTCGGTCCCAACGTGGTCGGTCGTGATATCGCCACCACCTTTGACGCTGCGAAGGACCTGCCCCTGGTCACGACCGCAGGCACCGACCTGTCGGCCGAGGCGATCTTCGGACTCGATCCGAGCGTGGTCCTCGCGGACGACAGCATCGGGCCTCCGGAAGTGCTCCAACAACTGCGCGATGCGGGGATCCCCGTGGTCATGCTGCCGTCGCTCCAGACGCTCGAGGGCATCACTGGCCACATCCAGTCGATCGCCGCCGCTCTCGGCGTCCCCGAGGCGGGTGAGCAGCTCATCGAGCGCTCCGACCAGCAGATCGCGGACGCGACAGCGAGCGTGGTCCCGCCGGCGACGCCCCTGTCCATCGCGTTCCTGTACATCCGGGGTTCTGCCGGCGTCTATCTCATCACCGGTGCCGGTGCCGGCCCGGACGCGATGATCGAGTCAATCGGCGCCGTCGATGCCGGGGCCCGACTGGGCATCGAGGGCTTCAAGCCCATCACCAGCGAGGCACTCATCGGTGCTGCCCCGGACGTGATCCTCATCCTGTCCGATAGCCTGAAGTCCGTGGGCGGTATCGACGGGCTGCTCAAGCTGCCGGGCATCGCGCAGACACCGGCCGGTGAGCACCGGCGGATCGTCGACATGGACGACGGCGTGCTGCTCAACTTCGGCACCCGCACGGGTGCTGCCATCGAGGCGCTGGCGAAGGCTGTCTACCAGCCCTGCGGCTAGCCTGGTGACCAGGCGGGGACGGCTCACGCTGGTGGGCCTGGTGACCGCGCTCATCATCGCGTGCATCCTTGCCGCGGGTATCGGCCAACTGCACGTGCCGCCTGACCAGGTGCTGGGATCGATCCTCCACCGTGTCGGCATCGACATCCTGCCCATGCCGACCGCGCCGCGCGGCGACGACGCGCTATGGCTGGTGAGATTCCCGCGGGTCTTGCTCGCGGTCTTGGTGGGAGCCGCGCTTGGCTGCGCTGGCGCCCTGATGCAGGGCGTGTTCGGCAATCCGTTGGCCGAGCCCGGCGTCATCGGCGTCTCGTCGGGTGCCGCCATCGGCGCCTTCGCGGTCATCGTGTTCGGGATCTCGGCGCTCGGCAGCTGGACCGTGCCCGTCGCCGCGTTCCTGGGCGGACTCCTGGCCACCCTCATCGTGTACGGCCTGGCGCGCTCGGGAGGCCGCACGGAGGTGGTGACCCTGGTCCTGGTGGGCATCGCGGTCACGGCGTTCGCGGGCGCCGTCATCGGGACGCTGACGTTCGTGTCCAGCGACGACGCCCTGCGTTCGATCGCATTCTGGAACCTGGGCAGCATGGCTCGAGCGACATGGGATGCCGTGTTCGCGGTCACGCCCTTCGTGGTCGTTGGTGTGGTCGTCGCCATCTATTACGCCCCTCACCTGGACCTGCTGTCCCTCGGCGAACGACCGGCCCGTCACCTGGGGGTGGACGTGGAACGGTTGCGCCTCGTGCTCATCGTGGTCATCGCGCTCCTCGCGGGCGCCGGCGTCGCGTTCACCGGCATCATCGCGTTCGTTGGCCTCATCGTGCCGCACCTCATCCGACTCGTCACCGGGCCGTCCCACCGCACCCTCATCCCCGCCAGCGTCGTTGGTGGCGCACTGGTCGTGGTCGTCGGTGACCTCATCGCGCGCACGATCATCGAGAACCAGGAGCTGCCGCTGGGCGTGCTCACGGCCCTCATCGGGGCGCCGTTCTTCTTCTGGCTCATCCGGCGCACGCGGGCGCGCGCGGGAGGCTGGGCCTGATGGTCGACCGTCTGGCGGCTCGCTGGAGAGAGCTCGGTCGTATCGACCTGCCGGAGGCACCCCAAGTCGGCCGCACCGCTATCGAGGTCCGCGGGCTGACGGTCGAACTGGGCGGTCGCACGGTCCTGTCCGGTATCGACCTGGACATCCGGCACGGGGAGCTGCTGGCGCTCGTCGGCCCCAATGGCGCCGGCAAGTCCACCCTGTTGGCCGCGATCGCGGGGGACCTGGCTGGGGCATCCGGGACCATCCTGCTCGACGGCACGCCCCTCGCGGATTGGGGTCCCCGCCAGCTCGCGCTTCGGCGTTCGATGCTCCTCCAGCGCATCGACATCTCGTTCGCGTTCACAGTGGGTGACGTGGTGCGCATGGGCCGCGCCCCGTGGGCGGGCACCGATGGCGAGGAGGATGATGACGCCCAGGTGGCACACGCCATGGCGCAGACCGATGTCGTGGGCCTGACGGCCAGGGAGTTCCCTTCGCTATCGGGCGGCGAACGGGCCCGCGCAGCATTGGCCCGGGTTTTGGCACAGCACACCGGGATCCTCCTCCTCGACGAGCCCACGGCCGCGCTCGACCTGCGCCACCAGGAGCTCGTCATGGGTATCGCTCGCGAACGCGCGAACGCGGGTGTCGCGGTCGTGGTCGTCGCGCACGACCTGGGCCTGGCTGCGGCGTGGGCGGACCGGGTCGTCATCCTGGAGCGAGGCCGGATGGCCGGGGACGGCAAGCCAGGGGCCATCCTGACCGAGGATCTCCTGGGTCGCGTGTACGAGTATCCCGTGGAGATCATCCCGCATCCCCGCACAGGCCTGCCGCTCATCGTGCCGCGTCGGGATGCATGAGGAGCAGCAACGCGTCCGTCGGGCCACTGTCGCGCGTCGAGGATGGCTCGCGGTCGGCATGGTCGCGGTGGCCGTGCTCGCGAGCGCCGTCTGGCGCGTCGCGGAGCCGTCGAAGGGCCAGGACCCGGGGCGGTGTCCATATCTTGTCGTGTCGCGTGACGTCATGGTAACCGCCGACGACCGGAAGTCATGGCTGCGACCTCCGGGCCGCCGGCTCGACCCGGAGAGTGGCCTGCCGGTGGAACCCCGCGAGCGGCGGTCGGTGGCCGCCGAGGATCTCGCCGGCCTTCTGCCCCCGGATGCTCGCCTCGATCTGTTTGGTCACTTCGTCACGCTCGAATGGGATCCGTCAAGTGGTGCGTGGACGGTGCGGATCCCGGTCGGCACGCAGCCGGTCTGCAGGGAGTGACGGACGCTGGCGAGGCGTCACGGTCGCCCCTCTCCACAGGCAGTACCATGTCGCAGTCGTGCGCCTGTAGCTCAGCGGATAGAGCGTCTGCCTCCGGAGCAGAAGGTCGTGGGTTCGAGTCCCGCCAGGCGCGCCACCCCCTCGATGCCACGACATTCGATCGTGGCGTGGATGTCCGCGAGCCACCGGTTGGGCCGCCGGCCTCGCGCGGTCGGTAGGTGGGCGGGCGGGTCGGCTGGATGCCATGAGCCTCTGCACTCGCGTGCCGTCGGTGTCGCCCATCGGGATCCCCCGCCGCTCGATGATCCAGAAGTGGTGCCAACACAGGGCCGACCAGTCGTCGGCATCCACATCCTTGACGGACTGGGTCGTTGCGTAATAGTGGCTCATACGCAACGGGACGAGGTAGCGCATGGTCAAGCGATTCTATTCACCCCAAGAGGCGGCAGAGATCCTCGATGTCAGTTCGTCCACCGTCCTGAACCTTATTCACAGTGGTCAGATCCCGGCGACGCGCGTGTCCGAACGGATCTATCGCATCTCTGTGCCGGCACTTGAGCGGTTCGCGGCAGGGAGCCCGCCGACAAGCTTCGAGGTCACCTTTCGCCGAGTCGGGCAGGTCGGACCGATCGGGGAGGCCATCCGTATACCGACCGAGGCGGGACTGGCCCAACGGTGATCCGGGACGTGCCCGGGATCGCGCAGTACATCGTGTCGGGCCTGACGGACCTGGAGCGTCGTGGATTCCTGGTCCCTGGCAGGATCGAGCCATAGCTTGACGACGCCGGCACGCTCACCTTCTCCATCACCGGGGTGTGCCCCGAACCCGCGGCTGGTCCGGCCGCGGAGGAGCCTCGACGAGGTCTGGACCCCTGTCGACGTCAGCCTGTGGGAGCGGTCGCAATACGCCTATGATCTCGTCGACCGTCCGCGAGACCGTCGTCGAGCGTGGCACCTGCATGACCCGTCGCAGTCGCGGGCGGCCTTGGGGACTCGGGCCCATGAGCACTGCGAGGAGATGCTCGGCCGCCCGATATGTGAGCACTATCTCGGCGTCGAGATCCGGGACATCCATCAAGGCAACGCGCTCATCGATGCAGCATGGGTGGAGCCCGAGAACCTCGGGTGCAGCGGACTGGTCTGCGCCTGAGCCGGCCGCGGGCGAGCCTCGGCCAGCTACACCCGCGTATCGTCCCGGTCGCTGGCGGTCAGCACAGGCCGCCCTCCAATCGCTGCTCGGTCCCCGGTCGATCCTGGTCCCCACGAGCATCAGCTCTGGGGCACCAACTCCGAGAGCGGCACCGACGCGTCCGCAAGGCGCTCCGGCGCGACCACCGCACGGGTCCGTACCAGTGCCTCCAATGGCTTGCGGACGTCCGGGACATTGCCCAGCATCGTCCCGACGATGCCCCCCGCAGCAAGCCAGAACGCGACGAAGGCGCCGGGCTCCACTTCGCGGACGACCACCCGGTCCCACGTCGGCGGCACGCCCCATGCCTCCATGGACAGGTCGAACTGGTCGCTGTAGAGGTACGGCACACGCTCGTACGGGGTACCCGTGTCCAGCATGGATCTGGCTGCAGCCGGTCCACCGAACCAGGCCGCTGCCCAGTGGTCCAGGCGAACGTCCCGCCCGAACGTCGGGTGGCGCATGACCGCGATGTCGCCCACGGCCCAGATGCCTGGGTCGCTGGTCCGGAACATGGCATCGACCCGAACACCACCGTCGATCGTGAGACCGGCCTCGGCCGCGACCCGGGTCCGTGGCGTGGCGCCGATCCCGACCACCACGACCTGCGTGACATGGCGCCGCCCGTCGCTCGTCCTGATGGCGGTGACACGGCCTGCGTCGCCATCGATCGCCGTGGTGGTGGCACCCTGCTGCACGTCAACGCCGCGAGCGCGATGGAGATCAGCGTAGATGGCCGCGACCTCAGCACCCAGCGGGGTTCGCAGCATCGGCGACCTGCCGGTCAGGAGCGTCACGCCAGCGCCCATCTGACGCGCGCAGGCGGCGACCTCGGCGCCGATCCAGCCGCCTCCCACGACCACGATGCGGCCATGCTCCCGAATCGCTTCCTGGATGCGATCCGCGTCATGCCGGGTGCGCAGCAGCAGCACGCCCTCGAGGTCGGATCCGGGTACCTCCAGGTGGCGCGGCTCCGATCCGGTCGCAAGGAGCAGCCGATCGTAGTCGATCCGGATCCCGTCGGCGAGGACCACAGATCGGGCGGCGCGATCCAGCCGGTCCACTGTGGTCCCGGACCGCAGCTCGACGCCGATGTCCTGCCAGTCCTGGTCCTTGGGTCGGATGGCGATCTCGTCGGGCTCCTGCTCACCCCGCAGGTAGCCCTTGGACAACGGAGGGCGCTCGTAGGGCGCGTCTGGCTCGCTGCCGATGAGCAGCAGCCGACCATCGAAGCCCTCCTTTCTGAGGGTGATGGCGGCTCGTGCACCGGCCATGCCGGCGCCGACGATGACGAAGGTCTGCCCGCGAATATCCATCAACAGACCTTACGTCGAAGCGGGACGCCCTGGTTCCGAAGCGGCCACCGGCACGCGCACTGCTCGCTGGAGGACCGCGTCGATCATGGGTGGCGTCAGACGACCCGTGAACGTGTTCTGCTGGCTCGGGTGAAAGCAGCCCAGCATCCGGAAGCCACCAACAGACACTTCAGCACCGTGCCCGAAGGCCGGACGGCGACCTGTCCGCCTGCCCGTGCCCGACAGGGCTCGAAGGACCCCGTCCCAGCCCCAGGCACCGAGACACACGATGGTATCCACCGCTCCGAGGAGCTCCAGTTCTCGGCGCAGGAATGGGATACAGCGATCTCGCTCGTCCGGCGTCGGCTTGTTGGCCGGTGGCGCACAGCGATTCACGGCCGCCAGATACGCCCCGATGAGCCGCAGCCCGTCATCAGCGTGGGACGAGGTGGGTTGGTTGGCGAGGCCGTTGCGGTGGAGTGCCGCGATCAGGAAGTCGCCGGACCGATCGCCGGTGAAGACCCGGCCGGTCCGATTGCCACCGTGCGCCGCGGGTGCCAGCCCGACGATGAGGATGCGTGCGTCCGGGTCACCGAAGCCGGGCACGGGGCGTCCCCAGTAGACCTCATCCGCGAAGCGTGCCACTCGCTCACGTGCGACCCGCTCACGCCAGGTCACGAGCCGGGGACACGCCCGGCAGGTGACGACGGCCGCGGTCAGCTCGCCCAGGTCGCGCCCGTCCCCGAGGTTGCCGTGATCGTCGGAGGTCGTCGGATCAGCCACCCGGTTCGACGGGGACGCCCAGGGACCCGACCCCGAATCCGGCGGCCTCCACTTGGGCGATCAGGGACGCCGTGGCGGCAGGAACGCCAGATGCGCCCAGCAGGATATCGCGAGCAGCGACCGCCTCCAACCATTCCACGAATGGCTCGCGGACCACGAACGCGGCGGATCGCCACTCGTTCCAGCCCGTCGAGGCACGCACAGCCGGGGTCTCCAATGCCAGCGCGATCTCGGCCGCCGTGATCGGTGCCGGGGGGTTCCCGATGGGCGTCGCGAGCAGCGCACGGACCTCGACGGCCACCCGCTCGGCAGTCTCCGCCGCCAGGCCAAGCTCCTCGGCCATGCGCGTCACGGCGGGTCCGGCGGCCCATGCATCGAACACGCCTGCCGCAGCGCTGGGGCCAGTGGCACCCACGAGATCGCCCAGGCAGGCAGCCAGCGACCAGCCCACGACGGTAGCCCACCGGGAGCGCTCGGCACCCAGCCACGTGCTCAGCGATCGGGCATCATCGACGGGTGCACCCGAGGCTCCCTGGGCATCGGGGGTGTCCGTGGTGCGCGTGGGACGGACGGTCCGACCCGACCGCACCAGCGCCACGAGATCGGCCAGGCGACGATCGACGATGGACCGCACTGCCGCTGGCGACGTGCCGCGACCAGCGGTGACCCCGACGGCATCGGCAACGTGGACCAGCGGCTCCGCGAGGCTCTCGAGCGCGGACCCGAGGAGTGGCGTCGCGGCCGCATCCGAGGCGGCCAGGCCCGCGCCCGCCACGTCGCGGACGACCCGGCTGAGGAACAGTCCCTCGACCGCCTGCCGGGTCGGCTCCAGGAGCTGGTCCCGGAGCGCCTCCCGCACGTCCGGCACGCCCGCCAGACCGATGCGCCACGCGAGTCTGCCCCAATCGCCGGCTGCATCGTCGCGCACTACGACCGGGTCCAGGAATACATGTGACTGGTACGCCCCCAGGTCGAACTCCAGGCCCCGGGCGTGGATGTCGTGGCACGAGCGAAGGTATTCCAGGCCCGTCCGTGTGTCCCGCAGCACCAGCCACGCAGCCGTGTCGTCGGGGATGTCCAGCGCGGAGCCGATACCAGCGATCATGACCCGGCCGTCCGCGAACCGGTTGCGGAACGCGACCAGCGAGCGCGCTCCGCGGACATCGTTGGTGTAGGCGTACACGTCGTCGTCGACGGAGCCGTCCTCGCGCTCCGCATCGAACATCCGGAAGTGGTCCGCGACCGCGAACCGCCATCGCTCCCGGAGGAGCGGGAAGATGGCCTGCTCGTGGCGCGCAACCAGGTCCTGGTCAGGCTGCTCGTCGAGCATCGCGCGCCGGAACTCCATGCCGTACTTCTCGCCGAACCCCTCGACCTGTCCGTGGCCGAACATGGGCAGGCCGGGCAGGGTCACGAGCAGGGTGGCGACGCCCACGTACTTGTCGCCCGAGCCGAACTGGTCCGCGGCGGTCCGCTCGTCAGGGTTGTTCATGAAGTTGACGTACCGGCCGAGGATGCGCGGATCGAAGGCCACGGTCTCCCGGATCACCGATCGATACCCGGCGTTGTCCTCATCCCGCATCATGTGCATGAACGCACTGTTGTAGACCCGGTGCATGCCCAGGGTCCGCACGAAGTACCCCTCCAGCAGCCAGAACGCCTCCGCGAGCAGGAGCGTGTCCGGTGCCTCCGCGGCGACCCGGTCGACCACCTCACGCCAGAACTCTGCCGGCATGGCGGCATCGAATGCGGCCTGCGTCATCGACGACTCGGCGCGTGAGGGGATCGCGCCCCCGCTGCCCGGCAACGGGTACCACAGCCGCTGGACATGCTTCCGGGCAAGCACCATGGCGGCGTCGAAGCGGATCACGGGAAACCGGTGAGCCACCTCGATGATGGTCCGGATGACCGCCTCCCGGACCTCTGCCTGGAGGTAGTCCAACTGCGCCGTGTCGTTCCAGGGAAAGCTGGTGCCATCATTGCCGTGGTAGATGTAGCGCGTCGAGCCGCTCCACCGGTCGACCCGCTTGAACACGACGGCGGCGTCCGAATTGTCGGCGTAGTGATCCTCGAGATAGATGCCGACCCGCTCGTCCACGGACAGGTTCGGCCCGGTCCAACTGTATGCAGGGAAGGGTGGGTCCTCCCGCTGGACGAAGTATTCGGGGTGCTCCATCATCCAGCGCGAATCGACACCCATGTGGTTGGGCACCATGTCCGAGGCCAGCCGGATCCCCCGCGCCCAGGCACGGTCCCTGAGGTCACGCCACGCGGTCTCGCCACCGAGGTCCTCGGCGATCCGGTAGTCCAGGAGCGAATAGGCCGATGCCACCGCGTCGGGATTGCCCTGCAGTTGCTTGATCCGCTGGGATGCGTAGCTGCGCTCCCACAGACCGATGAGCCACAGCCCCGTGAGACCCCAGTCCCGCAGCCGGTCGAGTTCCTCGTCCGGGATGGCATCGAGTGTCCGGATGGCGCGACCGTACGAGCGCGACAACTGGTCGAGCCAGACATAGGTGCTCTTGGCCATGAGCACCATATCGGGCATCCAGTCGAGGTCGCGGCTGAACGACTCGGGCTCGTCCGCGGTACCCGAGAATCCGACGAGGGCGGCCGCCTCCACGGTCTCCGTCGCGGTGGCATCGTGGGCGTGCCAGGTTCGCTCACTGGCTGCCTGCTCCTCTGCCAGGGTGTCCAGGCCCTGGGTGAGTCGGTCGAGCAACTCGTAGTCGACGATATCCGCCCAGTGGTCGCGGATCCAGCGCAACTGATGGGCGAGGGAGTCGGGTTCCTGCCGTCCCGGCTCGAGCAGGCGCTCGATGAGATCCTGGCCACCGGTCCGGTCTGCGTCCTTGGCGGTCTGCTTGCGGATGGCGCCGACCACGCGCTGATAGTCGGTGGAGGCGACCAGCTCGCGATCGTCGAACAGGTCGTCGAAGCGCATGAACGCTGGGTTCCGGTTGGCGACCCACAGCAGCAGCATCTCCTCGGTGGTCAGCTGTCGGTTGGGCGCACCGTCGGTGCGGCCACGAAGGTGCTTCCGGGGATCGACACCGTCGACATACACCGGGTGTGACGGGAAGTTGGCCTCGAACGCTGCGAGTGCTGCGGTCCGCCCCTTGGCGGCTGCCTCTGTGATGACGTTGGCCTGGTCGATGACCCGGTGCTGGACCTCGTGAATCAGGGACAGCGCGCGGATGTCGCCGGCGGTCACGGGTCGGTCCGGGCGGTTGCCGCCTGCGCGCTCGATCTGCCACGCCGCACGGCGTGTGACTGGCCCATCGGCAGCCTGACCACGGCTGGAGAAGTACGCCGCGTCCAGTGCATACCGGTCACGGGCTGTTCGGGCGATACGGAATTCCATGCGCCAGCCACGATACCAGCGGGTCGAGACAGCCGCGCCCCGATGCCCGACCCTGGCAGCCGCGAGACATCAGTCACCGGGATGGCTGCCGGAACGGATCGAGAACGAACCCAGACCGCCGCGGGCAGCGAGTCGACGGACCTCGACGCCCTGCACCACGCTGGAGGGGGGGCCGGAACGGAGTGCCGTCAGCAGTTCCTCGATGGCGGGCGTGGGCCCCTCAGCCACCACCTCCACGGTCCTGTCCGGACGATTGGCGACCCAGCCATCGAGTCCCAAGCGCGTACCAGCGCGCTGGACGAACCAGCGGAATCCGACCCCCTGGACCGTACCGGTGACCACGGCCCGGATGCGTTGCCGAGGTTCGTGTCCGGCCACCGCTAGCCGCCGGGGGCGCTAGAGGTGCCGGTGGCGCCGTGAGCGAGAGGGGCACCGTGAGCGAGAGGGGCGCCAGGAGCGCCGATGGCGATGCGGGTCGAGGACGGCGACACGTGTGGCCAGCGGAGCAACAGGTCGTCGAGCAGGAGCTCCGGGCTGGCATAGGCGTCGATGGCGGCAGTTGCGCCATCGAGACGGTCAAGGAAGGCGACCAGCCTGCTGATGTCCGTGTGTGCCGCCGCCGCGTCCAGCTCCTCGAGCAGGTCGATCTGGCGGATCTCCCGTCTGGCGCCAGCGGCGACCGTCGCGAGGTCGCGGCCGACCTCGCGCCAGACCGAGAGGATGCGCCGCGCCGCGCGCCGGCGCTCGGCTGGCTGTGGCCGGGTCGACCTCGAAGGTGCCGACCTCGCTGCGCGACGACTCGTGGGTGGCGTTGCGGAGGTCGCCCTACTCGCGGCGGCCGGTCCCGCATCCCCATCATCATTCGGCTCGACCAGCAGCTCCCGGTCGAGCGCCGCATCCAGCATCGCGCCATCTGCCATGAGGGAAGCCGCGGCATCGAGCCTGGTCCGTCGGTCCGCGGTCAGCAGGTCGGTCAACTGCCGCGCGAGTCGGGCACGCACGATGAGCGCGTCGGGCGACCGGGCAAGCGCGATCGCGACCCCCGGGAGTCCCGCCGAAGCAGTCGCAAGGCTCGTGGATCGTGATGCATCGGCGAGACCGCGGGCGACCAGCAGCGCGGCGACGTCGGAGGTCGGCACAGGCCCCAGCCGGAACCGGGCCGACCGGCTGGCCACCGTCGGCAGGATCGTCGCCGCATCGTCGGCGCACAGCACGATGCACGCCGCACCGACCGGTTCCTCGAGCGTCTTGAGGAGCGCGTTCTGGGCGTCCGGGTTGAGCCTGTGGGCCCCCTCGATGATGGCGACCCGGACACGGCCTTCCATGGGCAGCAACGCCAACTCGCCCACGAGTGCCTGGACCTGACCGATGCGGATCTGTTCGCCGGCACCCTCCGGGCGGAGGTGGTGCAGATCGGGATGATTAGCGTGGCCAACTTTGCGGCAGGCCGGACACATCCGACACGGCCGTGCGACCACATCCTGGTGCCCACACAGGAGCCCCGCCGCGAGATCCATCGCGAGCGTGGTCTTGCCCACCGCCCTGGGCCCGACGAGCAGGATCGCGTGCGGTGCCCGACCCTGCTCGATGAAGCGCCGCACAGCCGCGGACGCCAGTGGGTGGCCGCGGGTCAGCAGGCCTGCACGGGCGTCTGGTCGGGTGAGGGACTCAGCCTTCACCCGACTCTGCGGCGGCCGACTTGGTCGTCTTGCGACGGGTCGCCTTGGGCGCCGGCGCTGACGCGGCCTCCGCCGGGGTGTCGGCCGCTCCAGCCGTGGTCGTGGATCGCGCGGGGGACTTGGTCGCCTTGGCAGCCCGGGACGCCTTCGCCTGCGGCTCGGATGCAGCCTCGGTCACGCCTGCGACCGGTGACTCCTTGGCGGCTGAAACAGTCGAGTCCTTGGCTGCGGTGGCCCTCGTCCGGGCGCGGGCCGGTGCCTTGGCGGCCGGTGCGCTCGCCTCGGTCGCCGCCGGCTCGGACGCCGCGGATGCGGTCGTCTCGGGCGCCGCGGCCTTGGTCCGTGGCTTGCGTGCAGGTGCCTTCACGGCCTCGACCGGCTGCTCGGCGACTGCGGTCGCGTCCGGTCGCGTGGCCTCGTCGGCCACAGCCTTGGGGGCCCGTCGAGGGCGACCCGTCGACGAGCTGGGCGTGCTCTCCCGGGTGGCTGTCTCTGGTTGCGGCCGGGCACTCGGCGTCTTGCGCGCCAACTCGGCGCGAAGCATCTCCTGCACGTCGGCGGGCACCTCGCTCCAGGGTTCGGTCGACACGGTTGGGCGCTCGATCCGCTCCCGAGGCTCGGCACTCACCGGCCGCGGCTGTCGTGTGGGCGCCGGAGCCCGACCCCCCTGACCGCTCCGATCGCGGGCCGGTTGACGGTCGCGCTGTGCGCTGCCAGCTCCGGCGCCTGGGCCACCGAAACCGCCCGAACCGGCGCTGCCGCCGCGGCCATACCGCTCACGATCGACAGCCGAGCGATAGCCCGACGCCTGACCGCCGCGATTGCCGGGTGCGCCCCGGCCTGAACGCTGGTCACGACCACCGCGGCCGCGCCCACCCTGTTGTCGGCGCTCGGCCAGCAGGTACTCTGGGACCTCCGGCTCGTCGTCGTATCCCTCCTGGTCATCCGCGCTGGGCACGGCACTCACGACGGCAGGTGCGGTGCCCAATTGTCGTTCCCACACTGAGCCGAACGTGGAATGCTGGGGCAGCGTGGAGACTTCCTCTTCGAGGTAGTCGTCCTCGATGTCGATCGGATCGACGGTGTCGACAGGCACGTGCGAGGCTGTGACGGTCACAGGAGTCTCGCCCGGTTCGCCGCCATCGGTGGAGGTGCCCTCACCCTCACCGCGTCGGCCCCGGCCCCGGCCGCGGCCGCCCCGGCGTCGCCGCCGCCGGCGACCCTCGCCATCCCCCTCGCCATCACCCTCACCGTCGGCCTCGAGGCCCTCGGTGAGCGCAGCAGCGGTCTCGAGCCCCTCGGCGACCGGAGCGACCGTCCCGGCCTCGAACTCGACCGCTTCCGCGTATCCCTCGGTCTCCTCGCCGATGTCACCAGCAGCGGCGCGGGACAGGCGCTCGCCAGGCATCGCGATGACGTTGCCCGTAACGGCCCCCGGCAGCTCATCCGTACTGGGCACCGGACGCGGACCCCGGGAGCCACGCTCCGGGCGCTCGACGCGGACCGGGCGTTCGGTGCGCTCGCCACGGTCGGGTCGCTCGGCGCGATCCGGGCGCTCGGTGCGCCGGCCCTCCCCGCGTCGCCGCCTGACGCCGTTGTCGGTCTCCTTCTCGGGCACGGCCGTCATGGACAGGTCGTCCTCGGCGGCGACTCGTCGGCCGCTGCGCTCACCCTTCTCGACGCGCGCGAGCTGCGAGATGTCCGTGAACACATCGGCGACCTCGATCAGGTCGCTGCTCGTGTTGCCACGGAAGCTGACCACCTCGACCCGGACGCCCAGTTGCTGGACAGCACGGATGGCGGGCGCGAAGTCACCGTCGCCCGAGACGACCACGGCGATATCGATGTGCTGGGCCATGCGCATCATGTCCACGACGAGCTCGATGTCCAGGTTCGCCTTGATGCGCCCGTCGCCGTACTTGCGGATGTCCTTGCTGATGACCTTGTAGCCGCTGCGGCCAAGGAACGCATGGAACTGCCGCTGGTTCTCATTCTCCGGGTCCAGACCGGTGTAGGCGTACGCACGGACGAGGTCTCGTCCGGCGCTCGACGCCTTGAGGAGGGTGACGTAGTCGATGTCCACGCCCGCGGCCTTGGCCGCATAGAAGATGTTCGCGACGTCCACGAAGACGGCGACGTTCTTGCTCACGCAGGACTCCTGTGCGCTGCGATGGCGAACCTCCGCCGGTGGCGGGGATCGCACGGATCGGTATGGAGCGGGGCTCGATGCCGTCGATGGTTGTCATCCACGAACGTAGGCGTATCCCTGTGGCTCCTGATGGGCGCTCCGATGAAGCGCACCACATGACGTCCCTGGCAGCCGCGGCTCCGCCCGATGCAGGGTCGGCGACCCGCTCGCCTGATGGGCCTCGGCGACGCTCCGAGCGCGCCGCACCGGGTGATCGCAGGACCCTGATGGGGATCACTGCCCGCACACGTCCCGGGGCGCTCGGACGTCTTGCATTCGAGACGTCGATGACTATCATACGCGAACGCGTCGACAGCCACGCAGACGCATCTGGTCGTTCGTGGCCGTTCCAGCATCCGCCGGAATCAGGAGGAGGTTCCCCGGGGACGTGACCCAGTGCGGGTCACGACGTCGGTTACCCCTGTTCTGCGTTCCTTCGGACCACCGGAGCGGTCGTGGGCGCCGAGACGTCCGTTCGTGGCGGACCTGACGGATCAGGCAATCAGGAGGAAAGAGGAACACATGAAGTTGAGGAATCTCGGCGTGCTCGGTGCAGCGGGCCTGCTCGCTGTGAGCACCGCCGTACCCGCATTCGCGCAGGACAAGGGGACGCTCAAGATCGGCGTCGATCTGCCGCTCTCCGGTGGTGAGGTCGCCAACGGCCAGCCCACCCTGAACGGCATCCTGCTTGCCATCGCACAGGCCAACGAGGCCGGTGGCGTCGGCGGCTACACGATGGACTCCAACGTCCAGGACGACGCGGTCAACGGCGCCCACGATCCGAACCAGGGCGCCACCAACGCTGCGACCCTGGTCGCTGACGCAGACGTCGTGGGCATGGTGGGTGCATTCAACTCGAACGTGTCCCGGGCCATCATCCCGGTCACCAACGAGGCCGGGCTGGCCCAGTGCAGCCCCTCCAACACCGGCGTGGACCTGACCAAGGAAGGGTCCGAGGCATACCGCCCGGCCAACCCCGACGTGCGCAACTTCTTCCGCGTGGCCACCCCGGATGATGTCCAGGGACCCGGTCTCGCGCAGTACGCCTACAACGACCTGGGCAAGCACAAGGCGATGGTCGTCGACGACACCGAGGCGTTCGGCGTCGGCGTGGCCAATGCCTTCAGCGACGAGTTCGTCAAGCTCGGTGGCGAGGTCGTCGATCGCCAGGGCAACGACTACAGCCAGAACAAGAGCTTCGTCAACATCCTCACCGCAGCCAGCGCGCTGGGCGCCGACGTGGCGTTCTTCGGCGGCACCCAGACCACCGGTGGCGGCCAGTACCGCAAGGACATGGGCCAGCTCGGCCTCCTCGACATCCCGCTCGTCGGGCCTGACGGCATCACCGACCTGCAGCCCGGTGGCAGCGATGGTGCCTTCATCACGCTTGCCGGCGTCGAGAACTCCGGCAACGTCTTTGGTTCCGTGGCTGGCATCCATGACATCCCCGACCCTGATGCATTCGGGAACGCCTACACCACGATGTTCAGCGCCCCGCCAGGTGCCTACAGCGCGCTCGCCTATGCGTGCACCCAGATCCTGCTGGGTGCCATCGACAGCGCGGTCGCCGGTGGCGCATCCGATCCGGCAGCCATCCGGGAAGCGGTCCGCGCCAACGTGTTCGCTGGCCAGCAGTTCGATACCGTGCTCGGCCCGCTGAGCATCGACCCGAATGGCGACTCCAGCCAGAAGTTCCTGTCCTTCTACAAGACCGATACCACGCTCAATGACGGCGCCGGTGGCTGGGTCTTCGACAAGCAGCAGGACTTCGCGGGCATGTTCGACAACCCAGCGGAGTCCATGGCTCCGACGGAGTCGGCGGCCCCCTAACCAGTCGACAGAGCGACGAAGCCGGGGACATCGCGCCCCGGCTTCGTCGTACCCACAAGCGGCTCCCCAGGAGCCGCACTTGACATCCATCATGGAGGGCGGGGTTGGATCCACAGACCGTCGCGACCCTCACGCAGCAGTTCTTCAACGCGCTCACGTTCGGCGGCATCTATGCCCTGATCGCGCTCGGGTACACGATGGTCTACGGCATCATCGAGCTCATCAACTTCGCGCACGGCGACGTGTTCATGGTGGGCGCCTTCGTCTCCATGTCCGTCATCGTGGGCATGGGCTTCACCGGTGCCATCAACGATCCGGTCACCCTGCTGTTCGTGCTCGTAGTCGCCTTCGGCGTGACCATGCCGCTGATGGGACTGCTGGGCGTCGGTATCGAGCGGTTCGCCTATCGACCACTCCGGAACGCTCCCCGGCTCGCGCCGCTCATCACGGCCATCGGCGTCTCGTTCATCCTCCAGAACGTCATCCAGATCATCTACGGTCCGTCGCCCAAGTCGACGCCCCAGATCATCCCGTTCACCGCGCGGTTCGAGCTGTTCGGGGCCAGCATCGCCTGGATCAGCGTCTTCATCTTCGCCGTGACCGTGATCCTGACCCTTGGCCTCTCCTTGTTCGTGGCGCGTTCGCGGCTGGGGCGCGCGATGCGCTCCACGGCCCAGGATCGTGAGGCGGCCCAGCTCATGGGCGTCAACATCAACACCACCATCGCCCTGACGTTCTTCCTGGGATCGGCACTCGCGGGTGCTGCGGGAGTCGTCTACGGCATGAGCATCGGCACCATCTCGTTCGCCCTTGGCTTCAGTGCCGGCCTCAAGGCCTTCACCGCGGCCGTGCTGGGCGGTATCGGCAACCTCACCGGCGCCGTGCTGGGTGGCTTCCTCATCGGATTCCTGGAGGTCGCGGCAGCCCAACTGGGTTACGCCAGTTGGTCGGAGGCGATCACGTTCGGGGTCCTGGTCCTGGTGCTGGTATTCCGGCCATCGGGACTCCTCGGTCAGCCGTTGGGAGAGCGGGCATGAGCGCACAGGCGGCGCCCCTGAACGGCGGTCGGATCAGCCGCGGCGGCGTCAGGGGGCCGATCGGGGCGTTCACGTCCCGGCATCGCTCGATCACCATCATCCTGGGCATGGCGCTCGTCACAGCCCTGCTCCCGCTCATCGTGACCCTTCCACCGCTCAGCGGGTTCAGCGCCCAGACGGTCTGGATCGACAGCTTCTCGAAGGCAGGCATCTTCGTGCTGCTCGCCCTGGGCCTGAACGTGGTCGTGGGCATGGCCGGCTTGCTGGACCTGGGGTATGCGGCGTTCTTCGCGATCGGCGCCTACACATATGCGTACGGCGCCTCGACCTTCACCGACCTGCACGTGCCGTTCTGGATCCTGCTGCCCATCGGGGCGGTCGTGGCCGCCGTGTTCGGCATCCTGCTGGGCGCTCCCACGCTCCGATTGCGGGGCGACTACCTGGCCATCGTGACCCTTGGCTTCGGCGAGATCGTGCCCATCGTGTTCAAGAATGCGAGTACCTGGACCAACGGCACCAACGGCATCGCAGGCATCGACCGACCGCTCGTGCCGGGTATGGACTGCATGCCGGCCGCCGGACAGGCCCTGTGCTTCGGTGGCACCGCCCCCGTGCCCTACTACGTCGTGATGGCCGTGCTCATCACGCTGGTGCTCATCGTGCTGTACCGGCTCCAGGATTCCCGCCTGGGTCGGTCGTGGCAGGCCATCCGCGAGGACGAGCTGGCCGCGGCCAGCAACGGCGTGAACACGGTCACGACCAAGTTGCTCGCGTTCGCCCTGGGTGCTTCGACCGCAGGCCTGGCAGGCGTCTTCGGTGCCTCCAAGCTGGTGTTCGTGTCACCTGACCAGTTCCTGTTCCAGGTGTCGTTCACGGTCCTGGCGATGGTCGTCCTCGGTGGACTCGGCAACATGTGGGGCGTCGCCCTCGGTGCATTCATCATCTACATGATCCAGAACGTGTTCCTCAAGCAGCTCAACAACTTCTTCGACGGATTCCACGTGCCCATCCTGAGTGATATCGACTTCCTGCAATATCAGTTCCTGCTGTATGGCGTCGCTCTGGTGGGCATGATGCTGCTGCGACCCGAAGGTCTGTTCCCCAGTCGTCGTCGGGCAGCCGAATTGCATACCTCCGCCGACCTGGCCGGCTCGGATACCGAGGGTCCCGACCCCCTGGGCCCGGAGGGGCGCGGTGACGAGGCATGACCGGGCAGGCCGGGGACCCCACGACACCCGCAGCACCCGCAGGAACGCCGGCAGTCGCAGATGTCCGGGATCAGGAGGTGCTCCTCCACGCCAAGGCGATCACCAAGCGGTTCGGCGGCCTGGTGGCCGTCAACAGCGCCGAGCTGGTCGTGCCGAAGGGGTCCATCGTGAGCCTCATCGGTCCGAACGGCGCCGGCAAGACGACGTTCTTCAACGTGGTCGCGGGCATCCTCGACCCGACCGATGGCGAGATCACCTTCCGGGGCCGCCGGATGGTCGCCCGCCCCGAACGGGCCTGGATCGAGCCGTTCGTGTGGTTCATCCCCGCGGTCATCGCGATCCTCGTGCTCCTGCCGCTCCAGGGCGTGCTGGCTCCCGACAACATCGAGGCACAGCTACTGGTGGCCACCGTGGCGCTGGGCGTGCTCATCGTGAGCCTGCTCATGGGCATCGTGCGCCCGCCGTGGTACGACGCGCTGCTCCACCACCTGGGCGTATTCAAGAGCGCCCGCCCGAACGATATGGCCAAGGCGGGCATCGGCCGCACCTTCCAGAACATCCGATTGTTCCAGAACATGACCGTGCTCGAGAACGTCATGGTGGGCATGCATGTGCGACTCCACAGCAACCTGCTCGACGCGGCCCTGTCGACCCCTCGCCAGGCTCGTGAGGAGGCACGGGCACGGGCACGGGCACGGGAGTTGCTGGAACTGGTCGGGCTCGGTGGCCGCGACGATGTCACGGCGCGCAATCTGCCATATGGCGACCAGCGCCGGCTGGAGATCGCACGCGCTCTCGGCGCCGAGCCGGTGCTGCTCCTGCTGGACGAGCCCACGGCGGGCATGAACCCCAACGAGACCGAGACGACGCGTCAGCTCATCGCCAAGCTGCGTGCCGAGCTGGGCCTGACCATCCTGCTCATCGAGCATGACATGCGCGTCGTCATGGGCGTCAGTGATCGGATCACGGTCCTCGATCACGGTGAGTGCATCGCGGAAGGGACCCCCGAGGAAGTGCGCGCGGACCCCCGGGTCATCGAGGCGTACCTGGGCGCTCCCGCGGCATGACTGGCACGACCGCGGCGGCCGCCATCGACGTGGGCCCCGACACTGACAACGTCATCCTCCGGCTCGTGGGCGTCAATACCTACTACGGCCGTATCCACGCGCTCCAGGGCATCGACCTCGAGGTCCGGCGCGGGGAGATCGTCACGTTGCTGGGCTCCAACGGCGCCGGCAAGACGACGACCCTCAAGACCATCAGCGGCATGTTGCACCCACGGGTGGGCACGGTCACGTTCGAGGGTAGGGACATCAGCCATACCCCCGCGCACGAGCTGGTGCCGGCCGGCATCGGCCACTCGCCCGAGGGCCGACGCATCTTCTCGCGTCTGACGGTCTATGAGAACCTGCAGATGGGTGGTTTCACCCGGACCGCGGCCGAACGTGCCGAGGACATGGAGCGGGCGCTCGTGCTGTTCCCGCGGTTGCGCGAGCGACTGTCGCAGAAGGGCGGCTCACTATCGGGCGGCGAGCAGCAGATGCTGGCCATCGGACGAGCGCTGATGGCCCGACCACGACTGCTGCTGCTCGACGAACCGTCGCTCGGCCTGGCGCCCATCCTGGTCCAGCAGATCTTCTCGCTCATCACGGAGATCAACCACCAGGGCATCACGGTCCTGCTCGTGGAACAGAACGCGATGCAGGCGCTCGCCATCGCCCATCGGGGGTACGTGCTCCAGACCGGCAAGGTCATCCTTGCGGACACGGCCAAGGGCCTGTCAGCCAACGAGGACGTGCGCAAGGCATACCTCGGCGAGATCTGACCTGATCGAGTCAGTCCGGTCCGTTCCTCGGGCGGGGCCGGTAGGTCACGCGTCGAGGAACCGGCGCAGAAACTGGCGTGTCGCATCCTCCCGTGGCGCATCGAGCACCTGTTCCGGTGGGCCTTCCTCGACCACCACGCCGCCCTCCATGAACAGCACCCGGTCGGCAGCCTCGCGGCAGAACTGCATCTCATGCGAGACCACGATCATCGTCGTGCCCTCGTTGGCAAGCTCCCGCATGACCCCCAGCACCTCGCCCACGAGCTCCGGGTCGAGGGCACTGGTCGGCTCGTCGAACATCAGGACCTGCGGATCCATGCACAGCGCCCGGGCGATGGCGACGCGCTGCTTCTGACCGCCCGACAGGCGCGACGGGTATTCATCGCGCTTGTGGAGCATCTGGACCTTGTCCAGATACCGCTCCGCGGTGGCGACCGCCTGATCCCGTTGTGCGCCCTTGACGTGGGTCGGCGCCTCGATGCAGTTCCCGAGCACGGTCATGTGCGGGAACAGGTTGAAATCCTGGAACACCATGCCGGCGCGCAGCCGCAGCTGACGGATCCGTTCCCGATGGCCGCGGCTGCGGGTGTTCAGCGGGTCGGCCTCGACGCTGATGTCACCGATGCGCACGGTACCCACGGTCGGCTCCTCCAGGAAGTTCAGGCATCGGAGCATCGTCGTCTTGCCGCTGCCGGAGCGACCAATGAGCATCACCGTCTCATGCTGGTGGACCTCGAGGCTGACGCCCCGCAACACATGGTTGTCGCCGAAGTATTTCTCGATCCCAGTTGCCGACACGATCGCCTCGCTCGATCCCATCAGCGATCGCTCCGGGCCATACGCCGCTCCAGGCGCTGCTGGATGTAGGAGAAGAACAGGGTCAGGATCCAATAGACCACGGCGGCGAACAGGGACGCCTCCATGATGTTGATGGTCTGCCGCCCGGCCGAGTTGGCCCGGAACAGGAGCTCCTGGATACCAATCACGATGACCAGTGAGGTGTCCTTGATCATCGCGATGAAGTCGTTGCCGATGGCCGGGATCACGATGCGGATGGCCTGGGGCATGACGATGCGGCGCATGATCAGCCGCTCCGGCAGGCCCAGCGCCTGCGCGGCTTCGCGCTGACCGCGTGGGACAGCCTGGATGCCCGCCCGGAAGATCTCCGTCATGTATGCCCCGTAGTTGACCCCCAGCGAGATGACACCGGCCCAGAACAGCGGCAGGACGAGACCCAGCTCCGCGAGACCGAACGTCCACACGAAGATCTGGACGAGCAACGGGGTGCCTCGGATCAGGGACACGTACAGGGACGCGACCCCATTGGCGACGGGGTTGGTCGACAGGCGCCCGAGCGCGCCGAGGACGGCCAGCACACAGGCGAGCGTGATGGAGGTGACGGTGAGCTCGATGGTCACCTCCGCGCCGCCGAGGATGAATTGCCACCACTTCTCGAGGAAGGGCCAATCGAAACGCGTCGTCAGTGCGAGCACGATCGCCGCGATGAGCACCACCCAGGTGGCGCCGAAGATCAGCTGGTAGCCACGCCTCCTGCGGCGCTGGGCAGCCGCGATCGCCATGACGATGGGCGCGGGTGCCACCGACCCGGGCGCGTTGACCACTGCCATTGCGACCTCCTCCTCGGGTGAATCAAGAGCGGGGCCGCCTCAGGCGACCCCGCTCGGATCTGCGATCGGGACGATGCCGGCTACTGGGCCGTGACCCTGTCCTTGCCGTCGAACCACTGCTCGGAGAGGCTCAACAGCGAGCCATCGTCACGCATCTGACCGATGATCGTGTCGACCGCAGCGACCATGGACGCGTCGTCCGGGACGGTGTTGTCGAATGCCACGCCCAGCGATTCAAAGAACACGGGGTCCCCGACCTCGACCATGGGCGTGCCGTTCTTGATGGCGTCCTCGACCGTATCCGCGCTGGACAGCCAGCCCGTGAAGTCCGCGCGTCCTGACTGGACGTTCTGGGCACACACCTGGTCGGTGTCCAGCGGGAAGGCCGTCGCCCCCGGAGGAGGAGTGGCGGGAGTCGGTGCATCGACGAGCACCAAGGTGCCCTCGAGCCACTGCTGATAGGTCGTGGCCGCCCCAACGCAGATCTTCTGGTCGGCGAAGCCATCGACCGTCGTGATGCCCGAGGCAACCGTGGCGGCAAGCTGGGCTGGGTTGTACGCATACGGGCGGGTGAAGTCGAGGACCTTCTTGCGCGCCTCGGTGATGGTCACCGAGCCGACGCTCATGTCCCAGCGATCATTCCAGCCGCCAGCAACGACCAGGTCGAAGCTGGGGATCTCGAACTGGACCGCCACGCCGAGGCGCTTGGCGATCTCCGTGGCCACGTCCACATTGAAGCCCGAGAACGAACCGTCGGGGTTCTGCATGGAATATGGGGCGTAGTTCGGCTCGATGCTCACCCGGAGGACACCGGCCTGCTTGATCCTGGCCAACAGACCGCTCGGGGCGACGGATGGAGCCATGCTCGGGGCGAGCGACGGAGCCATGCTCGGCTCGGGCGTCGGCGGCAGGGTCGGCTCGGGCGTCGGCGGCAGCGTCGGGGCCAGGGTGGGCTCCGGGGTCGGCGGCAGGGTCGGCTCGGGCGTCGGCGGCAGCGTCGGGGCCAGGGTGGGCTCCGGGGTCGGCGGCAGCGTCGGGGCC
>JBBSOS010000002.1:0-24340 GCA_038259505.1 Candidatus Limnocylindrales bacterium
CGGTCGGCGAGTAGTCGACGCCGGTATGGCCCGGCCGGGACTTGCCAGAGGGGCTACCCGGCTGTGCGTCGCTCATCCCTCGGATGGTAGCGGGCCTGACCGGGAGGGCCGTCGGGCCAAGCGATCAGCCACGCAGCAACGTCAGTTGGTGCCCGACGCGGCCCGTCCGCTGCCGACCGTCACGGCCGCGGACACATCGGTGTCGGCCGCCCGCCGTGGCGTGGCCAGCTTGCGGGTCCGCTTCGGCTTCGCCGCCTCAGTGCCCACCAGGGTCTCGTTGTCGTCACCCTTGATGAACGCCTCTACGCGGTTGAACGCGATGTCATCGTGGATCTGGATGGGCGGGCTCTTCATGAAGTACGAGGACGGCGCGACGAGCGTGCCGGACAACCCCCGATCGAGTCCCAGCTTGAGGCAGCGGATGGCGTCGGTGATGACACCCGCACTGTTGGGGCTGTCCCAGACCTCGAGCTTCAGCTCGGCGTTGAGGGGCACATCGCCGAAGGTCGTGCCCTCCATCCGGATGTAGCACCACTTGCGGTCCTTGAGCCACGGCACGTGGTCCGAGGGTCCGACGTGGATGTCATCCGCATCGAGCTCGTAGTCGAGCATCGAGGTGACCGCATTCGTCTTGGAGATCTTCTTGGACTCCAGCCGCTCCCGCTCGAGCATGTTCAGGAAGTCGGTATTGCCGCCGAAGTTGAGCTGATACGTCCGGTCGAGCCGGACACCCCGATCCATGAACAGGCGCGTGAGCACCCGATGGCTGATGGTCGCCCCGACCTGGCTCTTGATGTCGTCGCCGATGACCGGTAGCCCCTCCGACGCGAACCGACGCTGCCAGTAGGGCTCGCGGCCGATGAACACCGGGATGGCGTTGATGAACCCGACGCCCGCCTTGAGCGCCTGTTCCACGTACCACTTGGTGGCGTCCTCACTGCCCACGGGCAGGTACGAGACCATCAGGTCGACCTTGCGGTCTCTCAGGATGCCCACCACGTCCGCCGTCGGGCCAGGCGCCTTCTCGATGATCTGCGACAGGTACTTGCCGAGGCCATCGTGGGTCATGCCGCGCTCGACCTTGACGTCGAGCCTGGGGACCTGCTGGAACACGTACGTGTTGTTGGGCTTGGCGTAGATCGCCTCGGACAGGTCCTTGCCGACCTTGTTCCTGTCGATATCGAAGGCGGCCACGAACTCGATGTCGCGGACGTGATAGCCGCCCAACTCGACGTGCATGAGGCCTGGCACGAAGTCGTCCGACGAAGCATCCTGGTAGTAGTAGCGTCCCTGGACCAGGCTGCTGGCGCAGTTGCCGACGCCCACGATGGCCACCCGGATCGTGCGGTCCGTGCTCGCCTTGGCCGCGCCGTTGGTGGCCTCCGGAGCGCTCTTGCCGTTCTTGTTCATGACCTTCCATCGACCTCCGAGTCGGATTGCTTGACGACGAACATGATCCGTTGGATGACCGTGACGCTCGCCAGGACCACGATGAGCCCCAGGGCTGCCGCCAGGATGTCGGTGCCGGCGCCGTCGCCACCGACGCCACCGAACAGACCCGCGCCGATCAGGCCCAGGCCCA
Organism: Candidatus Limnocylindrales bacterium; assembly: GCA_038259505.1. GTDB lineage: Bacteria > Chloroflexota > Limnocylindria > Limnocylindrales > CSP1-4 > JAFMJV01. The sequence continues at coordinate 1,583 of JBBSOS010000002.1, forward strand.
GGATGACCACCCTGATCTCGCGCGGGGCGAGGCCGACTGCGGCCATCCCCTTGCCGGGCGCATAGCCGAGCGACTCGGCGCGCGCCCGCGCGTAGCTGACCATGAATGCGGAGCCCATCGCTGCGGCCGCCAGCCAGGCACCGACATCGAATCCTGCCCTGGTGCAGCCGATGACGATGCCCAGGTAGACGACCGCCTCGCCCCAGCGGTCGAAGGTGCTGTCCATGAAGGCGCCGAGCTTGCTGACGGTGCCCGTCACGCGCGCCACGGCTCCGTCGAACATGTCGAACGCCGAGCCGATGGTGGCCACGATGCCCGCCAGCAGCCACCACTCGGCGGCAGCCATCAGGGCGCCCAGGATGGCGATGCCGAAGCCGATGAGGGTCAACGAGTTGGGTGTCAGCCCAGCGGCCGCCATCCGCTGTGCGACCGGCTCAACGAGCCTGCGCAGCGAGTCACGGCGCGGCGTGGCTGACGGTGGCGTGGCTGACGGTGGCGTGGTTGGTGTCGCCATGTCGACCGGCCTCAGGACGCCAGGCCCAGGAGCGCCAGCTCGCGCTCGTGGAACCGCTCCAGGGTGCCTTCGGACAGCGTGCAGATGACCTCCCGGCCCGAGCGGCGGGTCTCCACCAGTCCGGCGGCCCGCAACCGCCGCAGATGCCACGACACGAGCGGCTGCGACAAGTCCACATGGTGCATCAGATCACTGACGGTCCCTGGTGCATTCGCGAGGCGTTGGAGCATCCGTAACCGTGTGGGATCGGACAGGGCCTTGTGGACCACGGCCACCTCCCGCAGGTCTGCGGGCGGCGAGGTCATGGTCGCGATGGTGGACCGGATCCTTGCGGGACTGGGCACGGGCATCCTGTGGTGCGGATATTTCGACCTGTGGCGTGGACATATCAACGCATATTCATATAAGCGCTGGTTGATACTAGAGTGGTGCGGCGTGCCCTGTCAAGCCCGTGGACGCGTCCGGCACCTGGTGGGCCGGTCCGGACCGGAGCGTGGCGGCGCGGAATGGGCATACGATCCATCGTGTCACGGCATCAGCCGGCCTCCTGGCCGGGCATGCACGGCGAGGGATGGCTATGCGACCGCCACGATGAGTCACGGGTCGCGCCTGGTGCTCCTCGGGGCACTGTGTCTCGCGTCATCACTGGTGGGCATCGAACTGATGGCCACGGCGGTCGCCCTGCCGCGGATCGTCGCGGACCTGTCCGATTGGACCCGGCTCCGCGAAGCGAGCTGGGTGGTCAATGGCTATCTGCTGGCCTACATCGCGGCGATGCCGCTCGCGGGGCGTGCCGCCGACCGATACGGCGTGCCACCGCTGCTGCTGGGGTCCCTGGGTGTCTTCGCGCTGGGCTCGCTGCTCGCCGGCGCTGCCGGCTCCCTCGAGCAACTCGTGGCAGCGCGCGTCATCCAGGGACTCGGTGGGGGCGCCATCCTGCCGCTGGCGACTGCCGGCGGCAGCTCCCTGTATGACGGCCCATCCCGGGCGCGTGCCATCGGTGCCGTGAGTGCTGCGAACTTCCTGGGCATGGCCCTCGGTCCGTTCCTGGGTGCCACCATCCTGGAGCGGTTCGACCTGGGTCCGGCACTCGCGAGTGCCGGGCTTGCCGAGCACGCCGTTGCTGGTCTCCTGGCACCGGCCTGGCGCTGGGTGTTCTACCTCGGGGCACCCGCCGCGGCCGTAGCCATGGCGTGGTGCTGGGCCGCATTGGCTCGTTGGCAGCGGCCAGCGGGCGCTGGGCACCTGGACCTGCCTGGCGCGGCCCTGCTCACCGGTGCACTAGCGACCGGCCTTGTGTCCCTCACCACGTACGGGGAGGCCGGGGCCACGGACGCCCTGCCGATCTCGCTGCTCGCGGGAGCGCTGTGCGTGGTCGTCACCATGGCCGCGGTCGTGCACGCCCGTCGGACCGACCACCCGTTCCTGGATCCGCGGTTCTTCCGCGACCGCACCTTCCGGGCCGCCGCGACGGTCGGCCTGCTGACCGGCTACGCACTGGCGACCGCCATCGTGGGTGCCGCGGTGTGGGTGGACCGTGTGCGCTACGCGGGTCCCTCAGAACAACGTCTGGTGCTCGGCGCCCTCGCCTTGGCGATGGCCGCGGGTGCCATCGGATCCGGCTACCTGCTCAGGCGCATCCGACTCGTTCCCCTTGGCGTCACCGGACTGCTCATCGCGGCGGCGGGCCTGGTGGTCATGGGGCTCGCGGAACGGGCCACGGCCCTGCCGGTCGTGGCAGGGGCCTTTGCGCTCTTCGGGCTCGGTTTCGGGTTGACCGTCACTCCCTGCTCCGCTGCCGCGCTCGAGTCGCTGGGTGAGGCGGCATTCGGCATCGCCAGCGCGGGCGTGACGATCGCGCGCATGGCCGGCATGGCCATCGGTCTGGCGGTCCTGACTGGCTTCGGGACCCAGCGCATCCAGGGCCTGAGCATGGTCCTCACCGATCCCGTGGCCCGCGACCTGGTCCTGCCGGTCGAGCTGCGGGGCAGGCCGTTGGCCGATCCCCTGGTCGTGGATGTCCTTGAGTCCTGGGCGTCATCACAGGCGGCATCGATCCTGGCCGGGTTGTTCCTGGTCGCCGCGGCGATCCTGATCGCAGCCGTTTGGTTCGTCCGGCGGATGGGTCCCTCGCCGCCCGTCGTGGAACGTGCCACCATCACTCGCGATGAGCAGCGAGCCCAGGTCAGGGACATCGGCCAGCGAGCCTGACGTGCATCGTCCGGGCCGGATGCGCGGCGTGTCCTGGTCGGCGACGGCGGGTGCCTCGGAGCTGCGATCCATCGCCGAGGTGACCGATGCGCTCGCGGATCCGGCGACCCGGATCTGGGTCGATCTGGAGGATGCGACGGCGGCGGACCTGGATGCGCTTGCCGGCCACCTGGACATCCACCCCCTGATCGTCGAGGACATCCTGGAGCGCAACCAGCGGGCCAAGGTGGAGTACACCGACGAGGTCATGCACCTCGTCGTGTTCGCGCTCGTCTTCCACGACACCCTCGAGGCGGTCGAGGTGGATATCGTGCTAGGCAGGCGATTCCTGCTCACGTCCCACGGTCCAGGCTGGCAGCCGATGGCGGCCGGCGCGGTGGCCCGGTCGGGCCCCGCCCACTTCCTGGCCAAGGGTCCCGACGTCGCGCTCTACGCGGTGCTCGATACCATCGTCGACGCCTACTTCCCGGCCATCGACCGCCTGTCGGACAGGACCGACAGCATCGAGGACCTCGTTGTCCAGCGGCCGGACCGGACGGTCGTGGAACAGCTGTTCGGCGTCCGGCGCAGCCTGCTGACGGCTCGTCGCACCGTGACACCCGAGCGGGAGGTGCTCAACCAGCTCACCAACCGCGACAATGACTTCATCCAGCCCGAGACGCTCATCTACTTCCGCGACGTGTACGACCACCTCGTGCGCATCACCGATGAGCTGGACACGTACCGGGAGCTGCTGTCGAGCGCCCTCGAGGCCTACCTCTCGACCGTGAACAACAACCTGTCGGAGATCATGAAGCGGCTCACCGCCGTCACGGCAGTGCTGGCGGGCGTGGGCGCGGTGGCGGGCATCTTCGGCATGAGCGAGGCGGCGACCGCTCTCGATCTGCGGGAAGGTGGTGGTTTCTGGCTCGTGACGGCAGTGGTCATCGGGGTGGGGGTGGCCATCACGGCCTATTTCCGGCACATCGACTGGATCTGAGCCCGTCAGGGGGTCGCGTAACAGGCGCGCGGACGAGCGCGGGGCACGGCCTCGGTGTGGGAGACGTCCAGGACGTCCACGGGTTCTGCGAGCACCTGGAGCTTGGGCACGGTGCCTCGGGGCCCCTCGCTGGTCTGGAGGATCAGCTGCCGGGTGCCAGGCTCGGCATCGAGCGCCAGTGAGAAGTCGAGCGCGTGTCGCTTGACGGTCGTGATCTGGTACACGTACTCGCGATCGTCGCTGGTGTAGACCTGCACGAGGGCGCCGATGAGCGATGCACCATCGCGACGCATCGACGCTTCGAGCAAGGGCAGGAACATGCCGTCCCGGGCATGAGCGTAGATGTACGCCGTGCCCGGTTCGCCCGGTTGCTGGAACGCCGTGTGGTACAGCGCCACGTCGCAGGGCGGGTACTTGTCGGGACCCTGACCCTTCACCTTCCGGTCGCGCGAGATGATGGGCAGGTCGATATCCCGCGACCCGATGACGATGCGAGTCGCCACCGCGGCGGCGGCCGGCGTCGGCGTGGCGGTCGGCGCAGGAGTCGCCGTCGGGCGTGGGGTCGCCAGGGGCGTCGCTCGCGATGTCGGTGCAGGGGTCGCCGTAGCGCGCGGATTCGGGCGTGGCGTCGCCACGGGCGATGCGGTCGCGTCTGGGGTCGTCAGGGGTCTCGCACGCGGTGTCGGCCCAGGGGTCGACGTGGGTTCGGGTGTCGGGGTACCCCTCACGGTCGGCCTCGGCGTCGCCACGGGCGCGGCCGTCGGCTCGGGCACCCGGCTCGGCGTGGCCGTCGGCTCGGGCACCCGGCTCGGCGTGGCGGTTGGCTCGGGCACCCGGCTCGGCGTGGCGGTTGGCTCGGGAGTCGGCCGCGTCGTGGGCAGCACCGGTCGTTGCGTCCGGCCGGCACGCGGCGTCCGACGCACCGGTGCTTCTGTCGCGGCCGTTGCGGCCGTTGCGTCCGGTCGATTCGACCCAGGTCCGTCGCCACCCGGGTCTGCATCCCTGGGACCGGACGTCGCCGTCGCCCCGGCAGTGCTGACCCCCGCATCGCCGCGCGCTCCGACGCCCGGGTCCAACCACGCGACCATGCCCGCAGTCAACAGCGCTACGGCAGCCGCGACAAGGAGGGCGGGGAGAAGACGCTCACCGAACGTCGCGATCCGGGACATGGGTCCTCGATGCTACCCCAGCATCCCCGGCAAGCCCGGCTCGTCCGGTCGCGGGTGTCGCGCGCCCGCACCGTACACTCGTGGCACCAATGTCACGCGCAACGCCCGTAGGCGATCATCTCGCCCGCCAGATCGTGGACCGGATGGGTGCGGCACTCGATGAGCGCCCGGTCCTCGTGACCTGTGACTTCGATGGGACCGTGTCAGTGCCTCGTCTGGATCCGTGGGCAGCGACGATCCTGCCGGCTGCGCAACGGGCGCTGCGAAGCCTGGCGGCACTCGACGGCGTCCATGTCGCCTTCCTCTCGGGTCGTACGGCGGCCGATCTGTCGCGTCGCGTCCGGGTCGGAGGCGCGGACTACCTGGGCAACCAGGGCCTCGAACGCGCCCGGCTTCGGCGTGGTCAGCGGCACCATACGCTCGTGGTCGAGCCCCATCCAGCGCCGCCGGATGCGTGGCATGCGGCCCGGTTGCTGTCGGATGAAGTGCCCAGGTCGATCCCGTGGCCGTGGCTCATCGTCGAACCCAAGGGACCCGCCGTGACCTTCCACTACCGAGGTGCCCCGGACGTCCGGCTGGCTGCAGAACACGTGGCGGGCGCGGTCGATATGCTCGACCCGACCGCGATCCTGGTGCGGTTCCCGGGCCGACGTTCGCTGGAACTCCGGCCCCGTGGCGCTCCCGCCAAAGGGGAGACGTTCCGCGCCCTCCTGGAGACCGTCCGGCCCCGGGTCGCGTTCATGCTCGGCGACGACCGCACCGACGTCCCCGCCTTCCGGGAGTTGCGCGACGCCCGTGCCCGTGGTGAGCTGATGGGCATGGCCATCGCCGTGGGCACCGACCTGTCGATCCTGGCGGAGACGACTGCGGATGCCGACACGGTGCTGGCCACGCCGGCCGTCGCGGGCCGGTTCCTGGGGCTGCTGGCACGACGACTCAGCTCGTGAACGCGACCGTCCGCCTGGTGTACCGTCGGACCTTCGGACCAGTGTTGGGTCGCAGCCGCATCGGCGCCGGATCAGGCGCCGAGCAGCAGGCTCCGGGCTGCGCTGAGGGTCCAGTCGAGCATCGATCCCGTGAGCGCTGGCAGCAGGCCGATGGCGAGCGTGGCGACCGCCGCGAGCAGCAGGCCGACCCGCGTCGGTGTGCCGATGGTCACGGGCCGGGCGTTCTCGGCCGGCTCGCGCATGTACATCGTGACGACGACGCGCAGGTAGTAGAAGGCCGCGAGCGCCGCGTTGAGCATCAGGATCACGGCGAGCACCGTGAGCCAGCCGCCTCCCTGCACCGCTGACAGGATGATGACCGCCTTGCCGAAGAACCCGGCCGTCGGCGGGATGCCCACCAGCGACAGCAGGAACAGCGTCATGGCGACCCCCAGCAGCGGTGCCCGTCGCCCGAGTCCCGCGAACGAGGAGATCTGGCTGGTCACACCCGGCCGTCGCTGCAGCGCCGAGACACAGGCGAAGGCACCCAGGTTCATGACGGTATAGGCCAGGGCGTAGAACAGGACACCCTGGATGCCCGCAGCCTGGGTCGCGGGGTCGGGCGCTGCCGCGAACACCGCGAGACCGACCATGATGTAGCCCGTGTGGGCGATGGAGCTGTAGCCCAGCATCCGCTTGATGTTGTCCTGGCCGATCGCTGCCAGGTTGCCCACGGTCATGGTCACGGCGGCGAGGATGCCGATGACGAGCCCCCAGTCGGCCCGGATGGGGCCGAGGGCCTCGACGAACAGCCGCAACAACAGCGCGAACGCGGCGACCTTGGGACCCACCGAGAGATAGCCGGTGACGGGCGTCGGTGAGCCCTGGTAGGCGTCGGGTGTCCAGTAGTGGAATGGCACGGCGGCGATCTTGAACGCCGCCGCAGTGACCAGCAGCGCGAGGCCCATGGCGAGACCCACCGGCAGGTTGCCGCTGTCGGTGAAGCTCCGCAACTGGTCCGCGATGCCGTGGATGTTGGTGGTGCCGGTGAAGCCGAACACGAACGCCAGGCCGAACAGCAGGATGGCACTCGAGAACGATCCCAGCAGGAAGTACTTGATGGCGCCCTCGGTGGAGAGCCCATCCCGCTTGGCGAAGCCGGCCAGCATGTAGCCCGGCAGGACCAGCAGCTCCAGGCCGATGAACAGCAGCAACAGGTCCTGGGCGCCGGCAAGGAGCATCGCGCCAGTGATGGCGAACAGGAGGGTCGCGGTGAACTCCGCCATGGGCAGGCCCCGCGGCTCCAGGTAGTCCGGCGCGAACAGGATGGTCAGAAGGGCGATGGCCATGAACAGCAGGTCGAGATAGACGCTCAGCTGGTCCTGGATGTAGGTGCCGTTGAAGACGGTCTGGCCCTCGAGCGGCAACTGGCCGCTCAGGCCGGCGATGGGGCCGGCGGCGACGGTCACGACCATGGCCGCGATGATGCCCACGACGGCAGCGCCGGTGACGATGGCTGGTCGTCGCGGCCAGACGAGGTCGACGACGATGACCAGCAGCGCCAGGCCCGCCACGATGAGCACGGGAGCGATGGCGAGCCACTCGTTCTGGGTCACAGCAGGGCGCCCGTCAGCGGTGCACCCAGGTCATGCAGGATCTGGGTCACGGGTTGCTGGATGAAGTCAAGGACGAGTGCCGGGTAGACGCCCAAAACGATGGTCAGCACGAACAGGGGCGCCAGGGTCAGCACCTCCACGCGGTCGATATCGGTCAGGTGATGGCCCAGCTTGCGCAGGAACTCACTGGGCTCGACGAAGGCCACGCGCTGGAACATCCACAGTAGGTACACGGCACCGAAGATCATCACGAATACCGCGACGGCCGCTGCCACTGGCGATACCGCGAACGTGCCGACAAACACCAGGAACTCGCCCACGAAGCCCGCCAGGCCGGGCAATCCCACGCTGGCGAAGATGAAGAAGCCGAACAGGACGGCCCAGACGGGCATGCGTCCGGCAAGCCCTCCCATATTGGCGATCCGTCGATCGTGGGTGCGTTCGTAGAGGATGCCCACGCACAGGAACAGGGCGCCGGTGATGATGCCATGGTTGACCATCTGCAGGATCGCACCCTGCATGCCCTGCTGCGTGAACACGAAGATGCCGAGGGTCACGAATCCCATGTGGCTCACGGAGCTGTAGGCGATGAGCTTCTTGAGATCCGGCTGGACGATGGACACGATCGCGCCGTAGATGATGGCGATGAGGCTGAGCACGATGATGATGCCCGCGAGGTCGTGCGCAGCCTGGGGGTAGAGCGGCAGCGCGAAGCGAAGAAAGCCGTAGCCGCCGAGCTTCAGCAGCACACCCGCCAGGATCACCGAGCCCGCGGTGGGCGCTTCCACATGGGCGTCCGGGAGCCAGGTATGGAACGGCCACATCGGCACCTTGATGGCGAAGGCCAGGAAGAAGGCGAGGAAGCTGAACAACTGGAAGGTCGTGTCGAACCCGAAGCCCTTGAGCGTCAGCAGATCGAACGCACCGTTCCAGGACCCGGTCGCGGACTGATAGGCGAACGCCGTGGCCAGGATCGCGACCAGCATCAGCAGCGACCCGACCAGGGTGTAGAGCACGAACTTGATGGTCGCGTAGATGCGGTTGGCGCCGCCCCAGATCCCGATGATGAGATACATCGGGACCAGCACGATCTCCCAGAAGATGTAGAACAGGAACAGGTCCAACGCCAGGAACACGCCCAGCATGCCCACCTCGAGCGCGAGGAAGGAGATCATGTACTCCTTCGTGCGGGTCTTGATGGGCCCGAACGAGGCCAGGATGCTGATCCAGGACAGGAGCGTGGTCAGGACCACCAACGCCAGGCTGATGCCGTCCATGCCCACGTGATACTGGATGCCGAAGAATGGGATCCAGGACACTGTCTCCTGGTACTGGAAGCCGGGGTCGCCGATGTGGAATCCGAGGACGGCCACGATCGAGAACGCGAAGGCCACCAGGCCCGTGCCCAGCGCGATGGCCTTGACGGCGCGCACGTTGGCGCCGGGGACGAAGGCCAGGATGAGGGCACCGACGAGCGGCGTGAAGATGATGAGCGAGAGGACGGGGATCCCCGACAGCGAGATCATCAGCGGGTCGTCAGGAAGATGATGCCGACGGCCACCACGATGAGGCCGATCGCGATGCCCAGGGCATAGTTCTGGACACGACCCGTCTGGACCTGCCGGATCTCGTCGCCGGCCTTCTGGGTCGCGTTCGCGATGCCGTTGACCGCGCCGTCGATGACATGAACGTCGAACCACCAGATACCGTTCGCGACCACCCCGCCGACGCGCACGAACAACAGGTCGTTGAGCTCGTCGAAGTACCACTTGCGGAACGAGCCCAGATACAGCCGGGGCATCCTCGCGGTCAGTTCCCGCACGGTGTCGAGGTGCGCCCTGGCGCGGAAGAACCCGAACAGCCTCCAGCCCACGACCATGCCGATGGTCGCGATGGCGACGCTGATGAGGATGAGGATGCCGTCGATGCCGAAGATGGTGTAGGCACTCTCGTGCACCCCGGCGGTCTCCAGGGCGGGATGGAACACCGGCTCCAGCCAGCGAGTGATCGTCGAGTCGCCGAATGGGAGGCCCAGGACAGCTCCCGCGATCACGGAGAGGATGGCGAGCAGGATGAGGGGCACGGTCATGCTGGGCGGCGACTCGTGGACGTGCGGTTCCACGGCGGGGTCGACATGACTCTCGCCGTAGAAGGTCTTGCCCATGAGCCGGAACATGTAGAACGCCGTCATACCCGCGACGACGATGCCGATGAGCCAGACCCACTGGAAGCCGAGCTTGAAGGCCTCGCCCAGGACCTCATCCTTGGAGAAGAAGCCAGCGAGGGGCGGGATGCCCGAGATGGCGAGGGCGCCGATGAGCATCGTCCAGTGGGTGATGGGCATCTTCCTGCGGAGCTGGCCCATCCGGTCCATGTCCTGTTCCTCATGGACGCCGTGGATGACCGAGCCGGAGCCCAGGAACAGGAGGCCCTTGAAGATGCCGTGGGTCACGAGGTGGAAGATCGCCGCCGTCCAGGCGCCGACCCCCAGCGCCGCGAACATATAGCCCAGTTGCGACAGCGTGGAGTAGGCGAGGACGCGCTTGATGTCCTTCTGGGTGAGCGCGATGGAGGCCGCGAAGATGGCCGTGAAGATACCCACCGCCGCCACGAGGATGAGCGCTTCGGGTGCGTGCGAGAAGAGCGGACTGCTGCGCGCGATGAGGTAGACACCGGCGTTGACCATGGTCGCGGCGTGGATGAGGGCACTGACCGGGGTCGGGCCCTCCATCGCGTCCGGCAGCCATACATGGAGCGGGAACTGGGCGCTCTTGCCCACCGCGCCGCAGAACAGCAGCAGGCAGATGCCGATCATCATCCATTGCTGGATGTCGCCCACCTGGAGCGCTGCCGGCAGGAGCTTGAACACCGCCTCGAAGTCGAGGGTGCCCACCGTGGTCCAGATGGCCATGATGCCGAGAGCGAAGCCCACGTCACCCACGCGATTGACCAGGAACGCCTTCTTGCTGGCCAACGCCGCGCTGCGCTTGTGGTACCAGAAGCCGATGAGCAGGTAGCTCGACAGCCCCACCAGCTCCCATGCTGCGAACACCAGCAGGTAGTTCCCCGCCAGCACCAGCAGCAGCATGCTGAACATGAACAGGTTCAGGTAGGCAAAGAAGCGCCACCGACTCGGGTCGTGCGCCATGTAGCCGATGGAGTAGACGTGCACGAGCATGCCGATGGTCGTGACCACCAGCAGCATCACGGCCGTCAGGTTGTCCAGGAACAGGTTGAAGGGGATCCGGAAATCCCCGGCCGGGATCCATTCATAGGCCGTGAACGAGATCGCCTCGTTGCCGAAGGCGCCCTGGATGAGGGCCTGGAAGGCCAGGTACGAGGCGATGGCCCAGACCACGATGATGGCCGGCACGGCGATCAGCCACGGCCGCCCCATGCGCCGCCCCAGCACCGTGGTCGACACGAACCCGGCCATCGGCAGGACGAGCAGGAGCAGCATCAGCAGTTGCTCCGCGGAACCCGCTGCAGCGACCGCCGGGGTCGCCTGGCCGGCAGCCTCGCTGAAGAAGACGGGCGGCACCACTATGCGTGCATGGGCGCTGACTCATCCACGAGCGGCGTCCTCCGGTCGCGGTGCGACGTGCGGTTCATTCCCGCATGGACGCGTACTCGTCCACAAGCGGCGTCCTCCGGTTGCGGTAGATGGCGATGACGATGGCCAGGCCCACGGTCGCTTCGGCAGCGGCCACGGCCATCACGAACAGCGCGATGACCTGGCCCGCACCCGCGAGTGCCGGCGTGAACATGCCGAACGCAACGATGGCCAGGTTGACCCCGTTGAGCATGATCTCGACGCACATCAGCATCGCGATGGCGTTCCGCCGCGCGAGGAAGCCGAAGGTGCCGATGGCGAACATGATGCACGACAGGACGAGGTAGGCGTCCAGGGAGTGGCTCACGGGCCTTCGCCGTCCGAGGCTGCATCGAGGCGCGTGAGGGGGTCGCCGGGGTCAGGGATGATGTCCCGCCGCGCCAGGTAGATGCCCCCGATGACGGCTGCCAGCAACAACAGGCTGATGACCTCGAACGCGAGCACGTAGTCACGGAACAGCAGCGTCGCCACGTCGTGGGCGCTCTGTTCGATGGGTGTCGGCATCGCCAGTGGCCAGGTGGTGAACATCACGCTCATGACCAGCAGCAGCCCGACCACCAGCGACGCGATCGCCGCCGCCCACGCCTGCGAGTGGAACACCAGGCTGGCCGGACCTGACTTCGATTGGGTCAGCATCACGGCGAACAGGATGAGGACGCTGATGGCACCCACGTAGATGAGCACCTGGGCAGCGGCCACTATGGTCGCGCCCATGAGCGCATAAAAGCCCGCGAGGCCCGCGAACGCAAGCACCATGAACAGGCCCGAGCGGATGATGTTGCGGCTCATCACGACCATCAGCGAGCTCCCCAGGAGTACGCCGGCGAGCACCAGGAAGACGATATCGTCCCAGGACCAGCCAAGGTACGGGACGGTCTGTGGCAGAGCCATACGCGCTGCGGCCAGCTACTTGGCGCGGAGATGGCCGCCCTGGCCACCACCCTGTGGGCGGGATCCGCCGGTCGTGGCGGTCGCCGTCGTCGCGCCCGTGGGCAGCATCGGCAGCAGTCGCTCGGCCGGGATGCCCCTGCCGTCAGCCTGCGCACGCGCCAGCCAGTCATGCTCACGGCGAACGTAGCTGATCTCCGTGTCGCGGTCGATGGAGCTGATCGCGAGCAGGTCGATCATCGGCTCCGCGCGGCTCTCGTGCGACAACTCGAAGTCCGGTCCGCAGCGCAACGCGTCGTACGGGCAGGCGTCGACGCAGATGCCGCACAGGATGCAGCGGCTCTCGTCGACCTCGTACTTCTCGAGCACCCGAGGCTTGGGCATCAGGGCCCCCGTGGGGCACGTCTCGGCGCAGCGCCCGCAGGACACACACGGTGTCGTGTTGAGGCTCATGTCCAGGGGCGTGGTCACCAGGGTATCGAACCCGGTACGCATGAAGTCGTAGCAGGCCGCCCCGACGACCTCCTTGCAGACGGTCTCACACCGGCCGCAGTCGATGCATCGGGATGGCTCGCGCAGGATGAATGCATGGCTGTCGTCGCGCAGGTAGTCGTGGTTGATGCCGGTGAATCGGTTCTCGGACACGCTCCGGAAGCTGGTGCCGGTCCGCGTCGGCTCGAGCGTCTTGAGGGTCGTGCCGTACTCGATGCCCTGTCGGCGCAGGTCGCAGTATCCGATCGCCTCGCAGGTGCACTGGAGACAGCGGCCGGACTCGCTCATCGCCTCCTGCTGCGTGTACGGCAATTCATACTCGACGTAGCTCTTGTTGCGTACCTCGGCGGGCATCGACTTGAGTCGCAAGCGCGGTTCCTTCACCTCGCCCGTGTAGGGCACGATGGACAGGAACTCGGGCTGCGGCTCGGCCAGCGTCTGGCGGGTCCGGATGGCCTCCAGGTCCATGCCCTTGAGGTAGGCGTCCATGGCATACGCCGCCCGACGTCCCTCGGCCACGGCCTGGACCACGGTCGCAGCGCCCGTGCGTACGTCGCCGGTGCCGAAGACCCCCGGTCGGCCCGTGGAGAAGGTCACGGCATCGGCGGCCAGTCGCCGCTGCTTGGTGGCGCCGACCCCGTCCGAGCCGCGTGCCGTCCAGCCAAGGTCGGGCCCCTGGCCGATCGCCAGCAGGACCCGGTCGCACTCGATGGTGAACTCGGAACCCGCCACCGGCTCGGGTCGCCGCCGACCGGATGCATCCGGGGCACCGGGGGCCATGCGCTGGAACTCCATGCCCACGACCGTGCCCTTCGCGTCCGTGATGACCCGCGTGGGCGCGGCCTGGAAGATCGCCCGGGCACCCTCCTCGATCATCTCGTGGACCTCATTCGCGGCGGGCATGTCCTTCATGTCCCGCCGGTACACCAGCGTGACCTCCTTGGCACCCTGGCGGATCGACGTCCGTGAGCAGTCCATCGAGGTGAAGCCGCCGCCCACCACCACCACCCGCTTGCCGACGTGTCCTGGGTAGGGCAGTCCGAGGGTCGCGACACGCAGGTATTCGAGCCCGTCGAGGATGCCGTCGGAGTCCTCACCGGGGATGCCCAGCTTGTTCGTGTCGTAACAGCCGATGGCCACGCAGACCGCATCGAAGCCCTGATTCTGGAGGTCGCTGATGGTGAAGTCGCGACCAAGCTCGGCGTCGCTGACCAGCTTGACGCCCAGATCCCAGGCACCCTGGTACTCCGCCTCGAGGATCTCGACCTTGGGCAGCCGATACTGCGGGATGCCGTACCGGAGCATGCCGCCGGGGGCGGGATCACGCTCGAAGACGGTCACCTCATGGCCCGCGATGGCCAGGTAGTAGGCCGCCGCCATGCCGGCCGGACCCGAGCCGATGACCGCTGCGCGCTTGCCGCTGGCTGGCTGGATCTCGAACGGCACGGGCGCCCTGACGCCGGCCGCCTGGTCCTTGAGCACCTGGTCGCCGGCATATCGATGGCTGTCGCGGATGGCGATGGCCTCCTCGACCTCGTCCCGCCGACAGTGCTCCTCGCACGGTGCTGGACAGACACGGCCAAGGATGCTGGGGAAGGGGATGGTGCGCTTGAAGATGCGCGCCGACTCAGTGAACGCGCCTTCCGTGTTCGCCTTCAGGAACCCCGGGATATCGATATGACTCGGGCACTTGTTCTGGCAGGGCGGCAGGCAGTACGCGTTGTGATCGCTGAAGATGAGCTCCAGGTTGGTCTTGCGAACCTGGCGCAGGCGAGGTGTCTGCGTCTGGATGACCATGTCCGGTTCGGCTGCCCGAGAGCAACTGATGGGTGGCGCATCCTCGCCCTCGACCTCGACCACGCACATCCGGCAGGCACCGAACCCGGGCAGCTTGGGCTCATAGCACAGGGTCGGCACCTCGACCCCGTTGTCGCGACAGACTTCCAGGATGGTCTGTCCGGCGCGGCCCGTGAACGTCCGGCCGTCGATACGGATGTCGAAGGCAGGCGTCACCTGAGGCCGCTGGGGGCTCTGCGTGACCAGCAGTCGTTCGGCGATCGCGTCGATCGCCTCTGGGCGGCGGGCGGGAAGCGTGTCGGTCATCGAACGAACAACCCCTGGGGTCGAGCGGGTGTGCAGACCATGATCAATGCGTCACAGTCACACGGATGGGGTGGCAGACGCCCGCCGCGCAGGCGCCACGGGCGATATGGTCCTGGAATTCCTGTTCGAAGTATCGCATCCCGGTCAGCAGTGGGTTGACCGCCGTGCGCTCCAGGCCGCACAGGGCGGCGTCCTGGATGTCCGCTGCGAGGCTCCCGACGAGTGCAGCGTCCGACGGCCGGGAGCGGCCGCTGCAGAATCCGTGGCCCAGCTCCGCGAGCCGGCGGGTCCCGATCCGGCAGGGGATGGTCTTGCCGCACGCCTCATCGTTGAGATACCGGGTGAGCAGTGCCGCCAGGTCCACGAGGCACGTCGCCTCGTCTGCGACCACGATGGTCCCGGAACCCAGGATGGCGCCGGCGATCGCGAGCTCCCCGAAGCCGATCGGCGTGTCGAGCGCGTCTGCGGGCAGGAAGCCACCGGAGGGACCACCGACCAGTGCGGCCTTGAACGTGCCGGTCGACCCACCGCCCACGACGTCGATGATCTGCCGCACGGTCGTGCCCATGGGGACCTCGACGATGCCCGGTCGGTTGATGGCGCCGCTCAGCTGGATGAGCGTCGTGCCGGGTGACTCGGGCGCGCCGATGGCGGCGTACGCGCTTGACCCGTTGGCCACGATCCAGGGCACTGCCGCGAGCGTCTCCACGTTGTTGACGATCGTGGGCTCGCCCCACAGTCCTCGCACGGCCGGATGCGGTGGCCGCTGGTCGGGTTGCGCGCGCCGATCCTCGATGCCGCGCAAGAGCACCGTCTCCTCGCCCAGCACGAACGATCCGGACAGCTCCCGCACCTCGATCCAGAGCTCCGAGCCGGTACCCATGGCGTTGGCGCCCAGGTATGCCTTCGACTCCGCGGCCGCGATCGCCGCGCGCAGCCGCTCAACGGCAGTGCCGTAGCGCGCATTGACCGCGATGGTGGCGTTCGTGGCTCGGACCGCGTACGCGGCCAGGGCAACGCCCTCGACCACCGCGTGCGGATCGCGCTCCATGAGCGATCGATCGAGCTGCGCTCCAGGATCGGACTCGAAGCCGTTCGCGACGACGTATCGGGTGCGTGACTCGGACGCGGCGCACGCCTGCCACTTGGCGCCCGTCGGGTGCCCTGCGCCACCTCGGCCACGCAGCCCGGAGGTGGACACGAGACGGGTCACCTGCTCTGGCGTCAGTGAGGCGGCTGCCTGTTGCCAGGCAGTCCACGCCCCGGCTGCCTCCGCAGCATCGATGCCGATGGCGGCGCCGGTGTTCGTGGCACGTGCGAGGAGGATGGACGGCCAGCCATCCGCACCGCCGAGGATCTCCATCCCTACGCCGCCTGTCCCTGGGGGACCGTGCCGCGCAGGGCAGCCGAGATGGTGGCCGCGTCCGCGGCGCTGGCGGACGGCAGCACCGTGCCGTCGACGACGACGCGCGGCGCCCCCCGAGACTCGCCCTCGCAGTCGGTGGTCTCCAGCCGCACCGCGCCATCGGGGCTCACACCGCCGATATCGGTGGCGAGATGCTCCCGGAACGCGCCGAGCACGCGCCCGCCACCGAGCAGGCTGCACTGGGTGCAGCGGCAGACCTCCACGACATGCGCGCCGGGGATCTCGAAGCGCAGCTGCGGATAGCTCGTGGCGATGCCGTACAACTCGGCGTACCAGATCCCTGTCTGATGCGCGATGTGCTGGAGCGCGGCGACCGGCAGGTGGCCGTACTCGGCCTGTACCTCATCAAGGATGCGCACGGCGGCACGTGGCCGGTGACCATGGCGACCGAGGATCGCGTCCACCGGTGCCAGGTCGATGCGCCGGAACGGCTCGTACGTGGCATCCGGCACGGGTCGGCCGGAGCGGCGCAGGGCGGACTCCTCGCGGCGCTCCGCGTACTGCTCCGAGGGCCCCCAGTGAACGTGATACCGATCGCGCGTGTCCACGCCGCCCATGTCGATGCACTCGATGGGGCACGCGGCCGCGCACTGGAAGCAGGTCTCGCACTTGAGCGTGCCCGCTTCGTCGTAGAGCAGGATCAGGCGACCCCGGTGACGGGGGGAGATGTCGTTGACGACCTCGGGGTACTGGATGGTCTTCTTGGGCTTGAAGACCTGCGTGACCGCGAATGCAAGGCCCTTTGCGATGCCCAGGCCAGGGACCCGGTCTGTCCTCACAGCGACTTCCCCATCTGGTCAAGGATCACGATGGCTCCAGCGGTCACGAAGATGTTGGCGAGCGCTGCCGGCACGAGCCACTTCCACGCGAATCCCATCAGCTGGTCGATGCGCACCCGCGGCAGCGTGCCCCGCATCAGGACGAAGAACAGCGACAGCCCGATGACCTTGCCCAGGAACCAGAACAGGCCGATGACCCAGTCCAGGTCGATGGCCGCGAACGTGAGGAAGGCACCCACCACGAGCACGTTGAACAGCAGGAACCCGATGACGAGCGAGGTGACGATGCTCCACGACGACTTGAGCATCCAGACGACGCCCGTGATGGCGCCGATGATGAGCGGCGGCGCGAGCAACAACAGCCACAGCAGGCCGGCCCCCATGCTGCCGGGGTCGAGGGCGATGTTCACGGGTGTCGCGATGCCCAGGGCACGGAGCACCGGATCGATGTCGAATGGGGCGTTCCAGCCGCCCAGGAACAGCACGGCGGTCATCGCCGACATGATGAACATGTTCACGTACTCGGCAAAGAAGAAGAAGCCGAAGCGCATGCCGCTGTATTCGGTCGCGAAGCCGGCCACGATCTCGCTGTCCGCCTCGGTGAGGTCGAAGGGCGTCCGGCTCGCCTCGGCGGTCGCGGCGATGAAGAAGATGAGCGCACCCAGCGGCTGCCTGACGACGAACCAGTCGAGCACACTGCCCTCCTGGGCCCGCACGATCTGGTTGAGGTTCAGGGTGCCCGTGATCATCACGATGCCCATGACGCTGAGGATGAGCGGCAGCTCGTAGCTGATGAGCGCGGCCGCGGCACGCAGGCCGCCCAGCAGGGAGTACTTGTTGAAGCTCGACCAGCCGGCCATGATCAGGCCCACCACGCCCAGACCGCCGATGGCAAAGAAGTACAGCAGTCCGATGTCCATGTCGTAGCCGTACAGGCCCGGTGCGAAGGGCACCACCAGCAAGGTCATGACGGCCGCGAGGTAGACCACGGCCGGCGCCAGCGTGAACACGGGCGCGTCCGCGCCGGTGGGCGTGAAGTCCTCCTTGGCCAGCACCTTGAGGCCGTGGACGACCGATGCGAGCGTGCCCCAGGGGCCGACGCGATTGGGCCCCACGCGCAGGTTGACGAACGCGATGAGCTTCATCTCGAAGAAGATGTTCATGAACGCGATGGGCACCGTGACCACCAGGACGATGGTCGCCGCGACCAGGAACCGGAGGATGCCGACGTTGTCGCCGAGGGCGTTGAGGATGGCCTGCACCAGGAACGGCAGCACGCCGCTCACCCACAGCAGCACCAGCGCCAGGTTGAGCGCCACGAAGACCGCGATGAGCGGCAGGATGATCTTGCCGGTGAGGCTGAGACGGTCCCAGGGCCGCGACACGACGCTCATAGGTTCGAGCCCGCGCGGCGACTGAGCGCTGTCATTAATCGATGCCGCCCATGATGGGGTCGAGGCTGGCCAGGATGGCGATGAAGTCGGCCACGAGGGTCCCGGCCGTCAGCTCACCGATCGTCTGCAGCGTGAAGTACGACGGGTCGTGGATGCGGAAGCGGAATGGCTGGTCGGAGCCGTCGCTGATGCCGTACGCGCCGTACTGGCCGCGCGGACTCTCGAACGCGACCCATGCGCGGCCCGGTGGCACCCGCAGCAAGCGGGGCAGCTTGGCCATCACTGGTCCGTCGGGCATCTGGTGCAGGACCTGATCGATGATCCGGATGCTCTCCCGGATCTCCTCGAGATGGAGCAGGTAGCGAGCGTACGAGTCGCCCTCGGTGCGCGTCGGGATGTCGAACTCGAGTTCCGGGTAGACGCTGTAGGGATGCGCCCGACGGACGTCGTAGGGCACGCCAGTGGCCCGAAGCGATGGGCCTGTGACGCACATGCGCAGCGCGGCATCACGCGTCAGGACACCCAGCCCACGCGTTCGGCCCACGAAGATCTCGTTGTCGTTGAGCAGTCTCGACTCGTCGTCGATTCGCTTCGCTGCGTGGCTCATCCAGTCACCCAGGCGACTCATGAACTCGTGATTCAGGTCGCCGTTGACCCCGCCGATGCGCAGATAGTTGAAGAGGAGTCTCTGGCCGGTGAGCGCGGCCAGCATCTCAGCGATCTCGTCGCGTTCGATGAAGCCGTACAGGATCGGCGTGAGGCCACCGAGGTCGAGTGCGAGCCAACCGATGAACAGAGCATGGCTGGCGATCCGGTTGAGCTCCCAGGCCAGGACCCGGATGTAATCCGCCCGGCGCGGTACCTCGAGGTCGAGCAGCTTCTCGGCCACCAGCACCGGCATGGCTTCACTGAACATGGAAGCGATGTACTCGAGCGGGTCGCAGTTGCTGATCGCGTGGTGCCAATCACCGTTCTCGCAGATCTTCTCCACCCCCCGATGGAGGTAGCCGAGGACGGGATCGAGGTCGACCACCTGCTCGCCGTCGATCTTGATCACCACCCGGAGGACACCGTGCGTGGCCGGGTGCTGGGGGCCCAGGTTGACGAACATCTCGCCATCGCGGAGGGAGTAGAACTCGGCTTCGCGCTCCGTCCGGGGAGGGTAGGGCGGCACCGCGTCGATGATGGTCGCTGGGCTGTCGACCAGGATCGACGGGTCGTCGAGGGACCGGACGCGCGGCTCCGCGGTCATGACGCCGACCCTCCCTCGATGGCACCCCCGCTCGCCTCGCCAGCCCCGACGGTTGGGCCGGGGGCGGCCGTGACCAGCGATCCGGTCCCTGGGCTCAGTCGGATGACCGCCCGCGGGCCGGCCTCGGCACTGGGGGGGAGGAAGGCGACCTCCATGGGCCGCACGCCCATGCCTGGGGAGCGGGATGCGTCGTCGGGCATCAGGAAGTCCTTGCGCAGTGGAAAGCTCTGGTAGTCGGGTGGCATGTAGATCCGCCGCAGGTCGCGGTTGCCTTCGAAGATGAGTCCGAACATGTCGTACGCCTCGCGCTCCGCCCACTCGGCACCATTCCACAGGAACGTGAGCGACGGGAGTCGCGGGTCGTCGCGCGGCAGGCCATCGCAGATGACCCGCAGCCAGTCGGGCGAGAGCGGCGACCACAGGTGGTACACCACCTGGAGCACGATGCCCGTGTCGACCCCCGCGAGGTCGGCGAGCAGCTCGAATCGCAGTTCCGGATCGTCGTGCAGGGTCGTCATCACCCCGGCGAGCTCGCCCGGACCGACGATGATCTCGGTCGTGTCGTGGCGCGCCGACACGGCGGTCAGCAGTTGGGGGCCGAACCGCTCCGTGAGGCGCCGCTTCAACGCGTTGTCCGTTGCAGGATCCCTTTCGAGGTGACGAGCTTCTGTCAGACGCCGGCCGGCACGGTCGGACCGACACGTCGGTCAGCCCACTGACCACGACGCTCCAGGATCAGCTGCTGGAGCTTGAGCATGCCGTAGATCAGGCCTTCTGGCCGGGGCGGACAGCCGGGCACGTAGACGTCCACGGGCATCACGCGGTCGATGCCCTGGACTGTCGCATAGGAACGCTTGTAGCGTCCACCCGAGCAGGTGCAATCGCCCATCGCGACGCACCACTTGGGCTCGGGCATCTGTTCCCACAGTCGGACGAGCGGCCCCGCCATCTTGGTCGACAGGGTGCCTGCGACGATGAGTACGTCCGCCTGCCGCGGACTGGCCCGGAACGGGAACATGTTGAAGCGGTCCATGTCATTGACGCTGGTCGCCGCGGACATCATCTCCATGGCACAGCAGGCGAGGCCAGACAGCAACGGCCACAGGCTGTTCAGACGCAGATAGTCGAGCAGGTAGTCGGCGGTGGTGGGCACCACGTCCAGCATCCCCCAGCGGCCGTTGTCCCCCTTGTCCTGGAGCTCCAGCTCGGCAAGGTGGGTGATGGTGGGCGGCTTGCCGCCGTCGTATGCGGTCACGTCCGCCGAGAGCCACTGGGTGTTGGGCACGATGATGGGCGACGCAACGCGCCCGGGAGGAGCGTCGAGCAGCGCCGTTCCACTCGGTGCGTCGGTCGGCTCGGTGCGGCCGGCGCCTCCCTCGACGGTGTCGGGCGGTCTCACTTCCATGTCAGGACTCCCTTGCGCCACGCGTACCCGAGGCCCAGCAGCAGGATGGCGACGAAGAGCAGCATGCTCACGAACCCACCCACGAGCAGGTCGCGGAAGACGAGCGCCCAGAGTGTGATGAAGATGATCTCGATATCGAAGGCGACGAACAGCAGGGCGTAGATATAGAACGACAGCCCGAACCGACCCCAGGTATCGCCCATGGTGTCGATACCAGACTCATACGGCAGGCCCTTGTGGCGATCGCCCTTATACCGATGGCTGATGAGCCACGACATCCCGATCGTGAGGAACACGAACGAGAACCCCGCGAACGCGAAGCCGAGCACGTACCAGAGCGCGCTGGTCAACCGGAACCTCGATCTCTGTCCGGGCGGCATCTCACGGGCGTGAGCGCCTGCGGACCACCCTCTGGGGTCATTCTAGCGCAGCGGGCGCGTCGTTCCGGGCGTGACGGGCGAGCTGGCCCCCGGTCCGTGCTCACGAGCCGAGGAGCACGCGGATACCTGGTCCGACCAACGTGTGGGACCCCAGCTGGATGGGCACACGCGCCGAGGCCGCAGAGCGGGTCAGGGTGGCTAGCCATGGATCGGTGATGCCATCCGCCAGCAACAGGTCGGACCGGAACCGTTCCTCGGCCGTCGGCCACCGCGCCTCGTCCGCGCCGAGGCGATCGGCCAACAGCACCCGGGTGTCGATGATGGCGCCGTCCGCGAGCTCGGCCACGATATCGCCCAGTGCAGCCGGCCCCCGCAGGTCCAGCAGTCGACCAAGCACGGACCTCGGGGGTCGGCCGCCCGCGGCTGTCGTCTTCAGGCCGCGCTCCTCCACCAGGGCGCGCACCCGGCACGAAACGTGGCGTTCCAGCCAGTGGAGGGTCGCGCTGCTCGTCCTGCCGGCGACCAGCAGCTCCGCGCCCGGATCGGCTGCCAGGCGCCGAAGGGCAGCGCGTCTCGGGATGACGATCGCCCGCCCAAGGCGTCGGAGCAGTCGAGGGCCGTGGCGGATGGTGCCCAGCAGGGCGAGATCGAGGGGCGTGTCAAGGTCGATGCCGAGCCGCTGACGGGCGGGTAGCTCCCGCACCCGATAGCCGGCCACGTCGGCCAACCATCTCGGCAGGCCATTGTCGGTGGCCAGCGATCCGACGTCCAGTAACGTCCGGGCCCGGGAGAGGGCACAGATATCTGACGAGTAGCGGTTGTTGGTCGCGGCCAGTCGTCCGGGTGATCCGGCCGTCGCCACGAGGTGCCGCACGTCCCTGGGCCGGAGCAACGGGACGGCGCCTCCGTTCATGACGATAGCCCCGCCACGGGGCCGTTCGTGTGCGACGATCTCGGCCAGTCGCTGACCGAAGGGGGCGGATCGCTCGGCGTCCCGTCCGCTGATGAGTAGCATCCGTCGGACGCCAGCTCGCGCGAACATCCGCACATGGTGCTCCCCGAGCGTGTCCCTCGCTACCGACACGAGATTGCTGAAGGGCGCTGCATCGGGACCTGGCGGCTGATGGAAGATGAGCAGCAGGGGACGCGGCATATCCGGCATTGTCAACGAAGGAGGCAGTCACGACCGAACAACGCGTGCGGACGTACCTGGGCCTGGGCGCCAACGTGGGCGACGCAGTGCAGACCCTGACACGGGCGGTCCAGGCACTCGATGTGCTGCCGGGCAGCCGCCTCGTGGGCACCTCGCGCCTGTACGTCACGCGCCCTGTCGGTGTCGCCGACCAGCCGGAGTTCCACAATGCGGCCGTGAGCCTGGATGTCCGGCTCGATGACGACCCGCAGGGCCGGGCCATGTCACTCCTGCTCGCGCTGAAGGCGATCGAACGCTCGTCCGGCCGTCAGCAGCGGATGCGTTGGGGCCCTCGCGAGCTGGACCTGGACCTGCTCATCTTCGGGCGCCACCGGTTCCGCCGGCAACGCCCGGCGTCGGTTCGGAGTGGCGATCCCGCGCGTGATGGCACCCAGTGGCTCGAGGTACCCCATCCTGCC
>JBBSOS010000003.1:0-23399 GCA_038259505.1 Candidatus Limnocylindrales bacterium
GGATGTTCGTGCTGGCGCCGCTCGCGGATCTGGCTCCCGGTCTCGTCCCCCCGGGTTGGTCCATGACCGTCGGGACCGCGCTCGCGCGCGCCACCGCGGTGGAGGGCAGTGACGCCGCGCGCGCCGTGGCGACCTGGGACCCCGATCTCCAGGCGTGGCGGCACCCGGCCTGACCACGTCTCCGGCCCAACGGTCCATCATCGTCGGGTCAGTCGAAGCCAGGAGGACCGCAACGTGGAACAAGCCCTCTGGACCGAGGTGGACCAGTATCTGGATGACACCATCGTGGGCGGCGATGCCGATCTCGCGGCCGCGCTCGAGGACGTGCAGCGCGCGGGGATGCCGACCATCAGCGTCTCGCCGGCGCTGGGCAAGCTGCTGCACGTCCTGGGCCGGACCATCGGTGCGCGGCGCATCCTCGAAGTGGGCACGCTGGGTGGCTACAGCACCATCTGGCTCGCACGCGCACTGCCTCCGGAGGGTCGGCTGGTCACGCTCGAGATCGACGCGGGCAACGCGGCGGTCGCCGCGGCCAGCATCGCGCGGGCAGGCGTCGCCGACTCCGGAGATCCGGGTCGGCCCCGCCGTCGAGACCCTCGCGGCGCTCGCGGCCGACGGCACCGAACCATTCGACATGGTCTTCGTGGACGCTGACAAGCGGTCCAACCCGGAGTACCTGTCGTGGGCGCTACGCCTGACCCACGTCGGCAGCCTCATCGTGGTCGACAACGTCATCCGGGGCGGTGCCGTCGCCTCCGCTGACTCGGCCGACCCCAACATCCAGGGCATCCGGCGCATGAACGAGATGATCGCCGCCGAGCCGCGACTCCTTGCCTCGGCGATCCAGACCGTGGGCAGCAAGGGCCATGACGGGTTCGCCCTTGCGCTGGTGGTCGCCTGACGCGCGACCGACAGTTCGCCTGACGCGCGAGCGACGTGTCGGCTACAGCCGCACGGCGGGCGGGCGGGTCCGGTCGAACATGTGCACCGTATCGAGGAATCGGACCTCCTTGGACCGATACGCCATCACCAGCGAGTTGGTGCGGGCTCCGCCACCGAAGAAGCGAACGCCATCGAGCAGATCGCCGCCGGTGACGCCGGTCGCCGCGAACACGAGGTCCTCGCCAGGTGCAAGGTCCTCGGTCGTGAACACGTGCGACTCGTCGGTGACCGCACCCATCCGCTCGGCACGCGCCCGCTCCTCGTCGCTCCGAAACCGGAACCGGGCCTGGATCTCCC
Source organism: Candidatus Limnocylindrales bacterium (assembly GCA_038259505.1). Lineage (GTDB taxonomy): Bacteria > Chloroflexota > Limnocylindria > Limnocylindrales > CSP1-4 > JAFMJV01. The sequence continues at coordinate 1,240 of JBBSOS010000003.1, forward strand.
CACCGAGGCACTTGAGCGCGGCTGCCGTGATGACCCCTTCCGGAGCACCACCGGTGCCCAGGACGCCATGGACCCCCGTCCCCGACACGGCACAACTGATGGCTGCTGACAGGTCGCCATCGGTGATGAGCTTGATGCGTGCGCCCGCCACCCGCACTTCGTCGATCAGCGCTTCGTGTCGGGGTCGCTCCAGGATGACGATGGTGATGTCCCGCACGTCCCGCCGGAGCGCGGCCGCGATCGCCCGCACGTTCTCGGTCGGGCTCTGCCGGATGTCCACGTGGCCAGCCGCCACCGGTCCCACGCACAGCTTGTCGAGGTACGTGTCGGGTGCGTGGAGCAGACCGCCGGCCTCCGAGGCTGCGAGCACGGTGATGGCGCCGTTCTGGCCGTGCGCGACGAGGTTCGTCCCCTCGAGCGGATCGACCGCGATGTCGATGGCGACCGCGCTGGCGCCGCGGGTGCCCACGGGCTCGCCGATCCAGAGCATGGGCGCCTCGTCCCGCTCGCCCTCGCCGATGACGATGGTGCCCCGCATCTCCACGTCGTCCATGGTGCGGCGCATCGCCTCGGTCGCGGCCAGGTCGGCCTCGTCCTTCTCGCCGCGTCCCATGTAGCGTGCCGACGCGAGCGCGGCAGCCTCCGTGACGCGGACCATCTCGAGTGCGAGCAGTGTCTCCATCCGTTACCCCCGGTCGTGGATGCCATGCCTGGTTGACGCAGGTCGGCCAGCGTGGTCAATGGCGGAAGTGACGCCGGCCGGTGAACACCATGGCCATGTGATGGCGGTCGGCCACCTCGATGGCCATCTCATCCCGGACGGAGCCGCCGGGTTGGATGATGGCCGTGACCCCCCGCTCACCGGCAAGCTGGATGGCGTCCGCGAACGGGAAGTAGGCGTCAGAGGCGAGCGCCGAGAGCGACGCCCGGTCGGACGCTCGATGGAGTGCGATCTCCACCGCCGTCAATCGGCTCGCCTGGCCCGCACCCACGCCCACGAGCGCGCCGTGGCGGGCAAGCACGACCGCGTTGCTGGTCACATGCCGGACGGCGCGCCAGGCGAACAGCATGTCGGTGAGTTCCTCGAGGGTCGGCCGTCGTTTGGTGACCACGTTGAGCTGCGAATGATCGAGGAGCGCCCGGTCCTGGGTCTGGACCAGGACCCCACCGTCGATGCGATACAGGTCAAGGTCCGACAGCCCCAGCTCGGGCCGGTCGGGCGAGGAGGCCGGAACGAGCTCCACGAGCGTGAGGCCCGGTCGCCCCGACAGCCCCTCGAGCGCCTCGGGCGCGAAACCGGGCGCCGCCACAGCCTCGTAGGCGCTGAGCACGATCTCCTCCGCGGTCGCTGCGTCGAGGACCCTGTTGACCGCGAGGACGGCGCCGTACGCGGCCACCCGGTCGGTCTCCAGCGCGCCACGATACGCCCCCACCAGCGAGTCATGGGACGCCAGCCCGACCGGGTTGAGCTGCTTGGTGATACAGCAGGTCGGGCCCGTGAAGTCACTGACGATGCGCCAGGCTGCGTCCAGGTCCAGCAGGTCGTTGAATGTCGGCTCGGGACCCTGCAGCCGATGGGCGTCGGCGAGTGAGCCTGCCCGCGATGTCGCGTCCGAATAGAGTGCCGCGCGCTGCTGGGGATTGGCGCCATAGGCCAGGTCGCGCTGCTTGCGCAGCACCACCGTGAGCTCGTCGGGGAATCGGACACCGCTGATGTGGTGGAGATACGCAGCCACCTCCGCATCGTAGGCAGCGACCGTGGCGAATGCCTGGGCCGCGAGTCGGAGACGCGTCTCGGGCGAGACGTGCCCACGGTCACGGAGCTCCTCCACGAGCAGTGGGTAGTGACCCTGATGGCTGGCCACGACGACCGCGGCGTAATTGCGGGCGGCGGCCGACAGCAGCGCGACGCCGCCGATATCGATCATCGCGAGGGCCTCGTCGATGGGCACCATGCCGGCGCCGACCTGGGGTGCGAATGGCGCCACATTGACGACCACCAGGTCGATGAGTCCGATGCCATGCTCGACGAGGCTCTCGAGGTCAGACGGCACGTTGCGCCGTGCCAGGATCCCGGCATAGATCTCGGGATGGAAGGTCCTGACCTGCCCACCGATGACGGGCGGGCCGGCGGTCAGGGCACTCACGGGATCCACGACGATCCCATCCGCCGCGAGCGCCTCCCGGGTGCCGTCGGTCGCGTAGACCTCGATGCCCTGGGCGAGCAGGTCACGCGTGAGGTCGGTGATCCCGGCGCGATCAGCGACCGAGAGCAGGGCACGCACGCCGTGATCCTCCGTCGGCTGGGCCTCGGTGAGCCCTCGTGGGCACGGGCCTCGGCGGTCGAGCGAGTATACCGACCGAACGCACCCGGGACGCTCCGTGGGCCCGGGCCCCGGCGGGCGCTCTGGTATCCTCCCGGCCGTGCACACCATCCAGGAACTGCTCCAGACCCTGACGCCCTCGGCTGACAACGCGTTCGATCAGGACAGCTTCCGGGAGCTGTTCTACCCCATCTCGATTGCCGCGTTCGTGCTGCTCATCGCGGCCGTGATCCTCTACAACGTCCAGGTGCGCAAGCTGCACCGCCACCCACCCCTGCTGGCCCTCCAGGAGTGGCTCCTGTGGACGGCGATCTGCGTCTACGGCCTCATCCTCATCGAAGCGATCTTCCATTTCTGGTTCGTCACCGTGGTCGCCACCATCATCGTCGGGCTGGGCACGTTCGTGTGGATCCGGTTCTTCCATTTCCCACCCATGATCGAGGGCTACAACCGTCAGTTGGCGCGCCAGCGCGCGACCGCGCAGACACGTGCTGTGAACAAGTACGCGGACGCTTCGTCCACGGTCAGGGCACGCAAGACGCGCCGCCGCCGCCGCTGACCTGGTCGACTCGGACAGCATCCCAGCCACGTGGATATCCGCAGCTTCGGACCTGGCAATCGCCGACCAGAAGGCCCGCCGGGCACCCAGGGGCTCGCGGGCCAGGTGCTCTGGAGCGATACCCGCGCCCACATCTCGGAGCTGGCGTTCTCGCGCCAGGGACTCATCGCACCCCATGCCAACCCCAGCACGACCCTGTTCATCGTCGTGAGTGGCGGCGGCTGGGTCCAGGTCGGCGATGAGCGGTCCCGCATCCGCCATGGGCAGGCGGTCGTGTGGCCCGCTGGCATCCCCCATGGTGCCTGGACCGATGGCGCGGAGATGCGGGCCGTGGTGGTGGAGTTGCCGGAGCCGGCCGCTGGGCTGGTGCTCGAGGGCGACGCGGCACGCGTGACGAGTGGCCCAGGCACGAGCCCGGAGGCCGCGGAGCCGGCCGTGGGCACACTCGCGGAGCAGTTGCGCCGCCCTCACGAGCGCGACGAGACCGAAGGGGAACCGTGGTAGGCGTGCCGCTCTCGTGTCGATGACGCCATCGCCTGGGTCGCACCACGGGCGACGACCGGCATGAGCACACCGCTCGAGGACTACGGACTCATCGGTGACCTGCAGACGGCCGCCCTGGTCAGCCGGACCGGGGTCGTCGACTGGTTGTGCCTGCCGCGGTTCGATTCGGGGGCCTGCTTCGCGGCGCTGCTGGGTGGTGCCGAGAATGGCCACTGGCTGATCCAGCCCGCCGGCCAGTTCCGGGCCACGGGACGGCGCTATCGGCACGAGACCCTGATCCTGGAGTCGGACATGGAGACCGCTGACGGGGCCATCCGGCTCATCGACTTCATGCCGGTTCGGCAGGACCGACCCAGCCTGATCCGGATCGTCGAGGGCGTCCGCGGGCGGGTCACGATGCGCATGGATGCGACGCTCCGATTCGACTACGGCTCGATCGTCCCCTGGGTACGCCACATCGAGAGCGGTATCCACGCCGTCGCCGGGCCCGATGCGGTGACCCTCTGCGGGCCTGTGCGACTGACCGGGCGGGACCTCCACACGGAGGCCGAGTTCGATGTCGGGGCGGGCGACAGAGTCGCGTTCTGCCTCACCTGGTTCCCGTCACACGAGCCGGTCCCCGCGACACCTGACGCGGAACGAGCACTGCGCGATACGGAGCGCTTCTGGGCGGACTGGTCGGGGCAGCTGGAGCATGAAGGCGAGTGGCATGGCCCCATCCACCGGTCACTGCTGACCCTCAAGGCCCTCACCTATGCGCCGACCGGCGGCATCGTCGCGGCGCCCACCACGTCGTTGCCGGAGGCCCTCGGCGGGGTCCGCAACTGGGACTATCGATTCTGCTGGCTCCGGGACGCGACCCTCACCCTCCTGTCGTTCCTGCGGTCGGGGTACGCGGAGGAGGCCGCAGCCTGGCGGGACTGGTTCCTGCGCGCCATCGCCGGCACACCGGAGGCCCTCCAGATCATGTATGGCATCGCCGGGGAACGCCGACTATCGGAGACCCAATTGCAGTGGCTGGATGGATATGCCGGGTCCCGCCCGGTCCGCGTCGGCAACCATGCCACCAGCCAGGTCCAGCTGGACGTGTACGGCGAGGTGATGGACGCCTTGTACCAGGCGCGCCGGCATGGCCTGTCCGCCTCCCCAGAATCCTGGGCCATCGCCCGCCACATGCTCGACTGGCTGGAGACCGGCTGGCGCTCGGCGGACTCGGGCATCTGGGAGGTGCGCGGTCCGGATCGGCACTTCACCCACTCCAAGGTCATGGCATGGGTGGCGTTCGACCGCGCCACCAGGCTCTCCGAGCATTTCGAGCTCGAGGGTCCGGTGGACCGATGGCGGAGCGCTCGTGAGTCGATCAGGCGCGAGGTCCTGCAACAGGGTTATGACCCTGCTCGGAAGACCTTCGTCCAGTCCTATGGGTCGGACCGACTGGACGCGAGCGCCCTGATGATCCCGCTGGTCGGCTTCCTGCCCGCGACCGACGAGCGCATGGTGGGCACCGTGGCAGCGATCGAGCGGGAGCTGATGAAGGGCGGTTTCGTCCAGCGGTACCGGCACGATGACTCCGTGTCCAAGGTGGACGGCCTGCCACCGGGCGAAGGCACCTTCCTTGCCTGTTCCTTCTGGCTCGCCGAGGTGCTCGCGATGCAGGGGCGGGAGGCGGAGGCCCGGGGCCTGTTCGAGCGCCTGCTGGGCCTGTCCAACGACCTGGGTCTGATGTCCGAGGAGTACGACACGACGGCTGGCCGGCTGGTGGGCAACTTCCCGCAGGCGTTCAGCCACCTCTCACTGGTCGACGCTGCCGCCGCGATCACCGCCGGACGGCCGACCCGAAACGGACAGTGACGGAGCCCGCCGCCGTCACCAGTCAGGACGTCGGCCCGACCCGGACCCGGAGGACCGTCGTGTGCTTGCTCAGGGTCTGTTCCAGATCGAGGGCCGTCGGTACCTCGTAGGTCGCCACGTTCGCGAGACCCTCGGGCGGCAGGTGGTGCCGCTCGGGATCCCCGATGAGGACATGTGTCCCGCGCGCGGCGGCTCGGCGGAGCCAGGCCGATCCACGGGTCGCGAGATTCCACTCGTAGCCGATGTCCCCGGCAAGGACCACGTCCACGTCCGGCGGCTCACCATCGAGCACGTCCTCGCCCAGGAACGCGACATGGACGCTGTTGAGCGCCCCGTTCAGCGACACAGCGTCGGCCGCCCAGGGGTCGATGTCCACGCCGAGCGCCTCGCTGGCACCTGCCTGCAATGCTGCGATGGCGCACACGCCTGAGCCGGTGGCCAGGTCGAGGATGCGGGCGCCACGGACCTCCTCGGAGTGGTCGAGCACGTATCGCGCCAGTGCCTGCCCGCCAGCCCACGGGAAGGCCCAGTAGGGCGGCGGCAGCTCCGGCTCCGAGGCGTCGTGGGCGAGTCGCTGCCAGAGGGGCATCAGCTCATCGGCGAGATGCAGGCGCACTTCCGGCACGAGCGCGGGCGATGCGACCCTGGTCCAGTGGCGGATGAACGCGCGCCGCTTGTGGTTCACGATCGGGGCTGTTCGTCGCCACTGATGATGGCGCCCAGCTGGGCGAGCGCGCGCGCCGTGGCACCCCAGATGTGTCGTCCGCCGTAGGGGTACCCGGCGTACCGGATCCGAACGCCGTCGCGCTCCATCTCGGCGCTGGTGACCAGGGCATCCGGCAGGAACCTGGCCACCCGCGGCAGCAGGATCGTCGCCACCTCGCTCGATGCGGCCACGAGCGATGGCAGCCGATCGGCCACGGCCAGTACGGGAGTGAGCAGGAACCCCGAGACCCGGACGTCCACGACGTCCAGGTGCCCAAGGACCCGGATGCCGGCCTGGTCCGGGTCGAGCGCCACCTCCTCCCAGGCTTCCCGGAGGGCCGTGCCGACCGGGAACTCGTCGCCCGGATCCTCCTCCCCACCCGGGAAGCTGACTTGTCCGCCGTGGCGGAGGCCGGCCGGACGTTCCGTGAGCACCAGGCGTGTCTCGCCCGCAGCATCCGGGAAGAGCAGCACCAGCGCCGCCGTACGGCGCGTTGACATCGGCGCCGATCGGCCCCAGATGGGCTGGTCCGCGGGCTGATCGGCAGCCAGGTCCGCGGGCCGGCCCATCAGGATCGGGTCGATGGCTCGCGTGCCGTGCGGCAACGGATCGGGCAGGATGCTCAACCGACGAAGGACGTCGCCGTGGTCCATGCTCAGTCGCTCGTGCCATGGTCGAAGCCACGGAGCGGCTCATCGCTCGGCACGTCTCGTCCGAAGACGAGCGCCCGGAACGCCCCGAGATGACGCGGGTCCAGCAGGCGGCGCACGCTGGCCCGCGCTTCGATGTATTCGCTGGGTGTCGTGGCGGCATCGTGGCCCAGCTCGTACAGCATCTCCCCCAGGCCGAGCGCCACGAGCAGGCGAGCCTGGGTGGTGGAACCCAGCTTCGTGAGCCCAACAGCCAGCGCGGCTCGCTCGATGGCACTGAAGTCGACGTGTGCCGTGATGTCCTGATGGCCGACGGCCACGAATGGGTCGTCCCCGACGACATGGTCGCGGTAGGTGAGCAGGGACCCCGCCATCCGGTGCCGTCCATGGAGCTCCCGTGCCGGATGCCCGTAGTCGGTGATGAGCACGATGCCCCTGCCCAGGTGGCGACTGACGAGGTCGAGCCACGCGTCGGCTGCCGGCCGGACCTCGGTCACCTGGCCGTCCGCGAGCTGGACGCCGGCAGCGTCGATGGGGGCCGCGAGTCGAGGGTCCGAGAGGCGGTCCTCCTGCTCCGAGAACCGGTCGCCCGACCAGGTCACGTAGCGCTCCAGGAGGTCGTCGCCGCGACGCACGAGGCGATGGACCGGGAGCGCATCGAGGTACTCGTTGGCGATGACCGCACCGATGTGGTCCCCGGTCACGATCCCGGGATGGCGACCCGGGACATCGACGAGCTGCCACTCGATGGCCGCGGCCAGCGCGTCACTGTCGCTGGCGAGACCGTCGACGACGGACCGTGCCAGCGTGCCCCGGCCTGCGCCGTACTCCCGCACCACGAACGGGCACGGTCTGCCGATGCGAGTCCAGACATCGCTCAGCGCTCGTCCGATACATCGACCGAAGAGCGGATGCAGTTCAGGCGCGCTCAGGAAATCGCCGTCGCGTGTCGGACGGTGGTCGGACGTGGCGTAGTAGCCCAGACCTGGCTCGGTCAGGGCCATCTCCATGTATCGCGCGAAGGTGATGCGGCTGTTGGGCGAGGCGCGGATCTCATCGCGGATGCGACCGACGAGCCCGGAATCCCCGTCCAAACGCGTCGCCTGCATGGGCTGGTCGCCAGGCCTCGTGCTCATCGGCGCATCCTGCACCGGTCGCGGTCCGACGGTCGGCCCGGGGCCGTGCTCAGTTCAGTCGATCCGACCCATCCGACCCATCCGAACCCGCGTGCTCATCGGGCGGCTCGAAGATCGACCGCCCCGCTGCCACGGGCTGCGCTGCCACGGAACGCGCGTCGCGGCGGTCCGCCGCATCGGCGACGACCGAGGCGCCATCGGGACCCGTGAACACGAGCGTTCCGGTGACCGGGTCCGCGTCCAGGTGGATGCGGGAACCGACCGGGAAGCGACCCTCCAGGAGCGCCCGGGCGAGCGGGTTCTCGACCAGTCGCTGCAGCGATCGCTTGAGCGGACGTGCCCCGAACTGCGGATCGTGGCCCTCCTGGGCGATGACCGCCTTGGCGGCGGGCGTCAGGTCGAGCTCGAGGTCGCGTGCCGCGAGGCGTGCCTGCAGGTCCGCCAGCAGCAGCTCCACGATGCGCTCCAGGTCGGCCTCGGTGAGGGAGTGGAACACGATGATCTCGTCGATGCGGTTGAGGAACTCGGGTCGGAACGCCATCCGGAGCGCCTCGGTGACCTGGCCTTTCATGCGCTCGTAGCCGGCATCATCGCGGGCCTCTCCGGCGACCGCGGCCACGAACTGCGAACCGACGTTGCTGGTCATGATGATGACCGTGTCCTTGAAGCTCACGGTGCGGCCCTGGCCGTCCGTCAGGCGGCCGTCGTCGAGCACCTGGAGCAGGACGTTGAACACGTCGGGATGTGCCTTCTCGATCTCGTCGAGCAGCACTACCTGGTACGGCCGACGCCGGACCGCCTCGGTCAGCTGACCGCCCTCGTCGTAGCCGACGTAGCCGGGAGGTGCGCCGATGAGACGTGAGACCGCGAACTTCTCCATGTACTCGCTCATGTCGATGCGGGTCATGGCCTGGTCGTCGTCGAACAGGAACTGGGCGAGCGCCCGCGCCAGCTCTGTCTTGCCCACGCCCGTGGGGCCCAGGAAGATGAACGAGCCGATGGGTCGGCGCGCGTCGCGGAGCCCGGCGCGTGCCCGTCGGACCGCATCGCTGACGGCCTCGATGGCCTCGTCCTGGCCGACGACGCGATCATGCAGACGCTCCTCCATGTGGATGAGCTTCTGCTGCTCGCCTTCCAGCAGCCGGGTGACCGGGATGCCGGTCCAGGAGGCGACGATGCGCGCGATGTCGTCTGCATCGACCTCTTCCTTCAGCAGCCGGTCCGTGGAGGGATCCTTCTGGGCCAGCGCCTGTTCCTGCTCCCGCAGGCGTGCCTGCAACTCGACCTGGCGACCGTACTTCAGCTCCGCCGCCTTGCCGTAGTCCGCGGCACGTTCGGCTGCCTCGATCTGGACCTGGAGCGCCTCCAGCTCCGACTTGGTCTCGCGGAGCCCGCCGATGGCGGCCTTCTCCTGCTCCCAGCGACTCTTGAGGGCGTTGGCGCGCTCCGCCACATCCGCCAGCTCGCGCTCCAGGACGTCCAGACGCGCGCGGGATGCGTCGTCCTTCTCCTTGCGCAGCGCCTCCCGCTCGATCTCCAGTTGGACCCGTCGCCGCTCCAGCTCGTCCAGCTCGACGGGCATCGAGTCCATCTCCATGCGCAACCGGCTGGCCGCCTCGTCGACCAGGTCGATGGCCTTGTCCGGCAGGAACCGGTCGGCGATGTATCGATGTGACAGCACCGCGGCAGCCACGAGCGCGGAGTCGGTGATGCGCACGCCGTGATGCACCTCGTAGCGTTCGCGCAGCCCCCGCAGGATGGAGATGGTCTCCTCCACCGTCGGCTGGTCCACGAACACCGGCTGGAATCGGCGCTCGAGGGCCGCATCCTTCTCGATGTGCTTGCGATACTCGTCGAGCGTCGTGGCGCCGATGGTGTGCAGCTCACCCCGGGCGAGCATCGGCTTGAGCAGGTTGGACGCGTCCATGGCGCCCTCCGCGGCTCCAGCGCCGACGACAGTGTGCAACTCGTCGATGAACAGGATGACCTGGCCCTCGGAGTCCTTGACCTCCTTGAGCACCGCCTTGAGTCGCTCCTCGAACTCGCCCCGGTACTTGGCGCCCGCGATGAGCGCGCCCAGGTCGAGTGCCACCACCCGACGGTCCTTGAGGCTCTCCGGTACATCGCCGCGCACGACGCGCTGGGCGAGGCCCTCGGCGATCGCCGTCTTGCCCACACCGGGCTCACCGATGAGCACAGGGTTGTTCTTGGTCCGACGCGACAGCACCTGGATGACGCGCCGGATCTCCTCGTCCCGGCCGATGACCGGGTCGAGCTTGCCGGCCCGGGCGTCACGGGTCAGGTCGCGACCGTACTTCTCGAGCGCCTGGTAGGTGGTCTCGGGATTCTGCGAGGTGACCCGCTGGCCGCCCCGGACCTTCTGGAGGGCCGCCAGGATGTGCTCCTGGTCAGCACCTGCCGCGGCCAGGATGCGACCCGCATCACCACCCGCCTCGGCGGCGGCCAGCAACAGGTGTTCGGTGGAGACGTAGTCGTCAGCGAGCCGCTTCGCCTCCTCCTCGGCGTGCTCCAGCATCCGGCGCGCGCGGGGGTCCAGCGACAGTTGTCCGCCGCTCACCTTCGGCCGCCGGGAGAGCGCGGCGGCCACCTCCAGGCCGATGGCCGATGGATCGGCATCGAGCGCCCGCAGGGTCACCGCCGGGATGCCCTCGGCATCCTGCAGCAGCGCCACGAGCAGGTGCTCCACGTCGAGCACGGGGCTGTCGGCATCGGTCGCCAGACGCTGGGCGGCGATGATCGCCTCCTGCGCCTTCTCGGTGTATCGATCGAGTTTCATGGTGCGAGGACTCCTCCGGGTTCGCCGGTCGGGCCGGTCGGCGGATGTCGGCCGACCCCGTCATGGTCAGGTCGTATGGTCGGCCGTGATGGGCTGGCTGGGTCGTGGGTCAGGTTGGGCGATGTGGTTGATGAAGGCGGTGGCAAGGCCGCGTGCCTCATCGTCGAGGCCGGTCGGCATGACGACCCGGACCCGGGCGTACAGGTCGCCGCTGCCCTCGCCGCGAAAGCGGGGCAGGCCCTTGCCCGTCAACCGGAACATGCGGCCATCCTGGGTCCCTGCCGGGATCCGGAGCAGGAGCCGGCGTCCACTCAACGTGGTCACGGGCACCTCGCCACCGAGCAGCGCCTCGCCCAGGGTCAGCGGCAGGTCCCGCGTCAGGTCTGCGCCGCTGTGGCTGAAGACCGGGTCGCGCCGCACACGGACGATCAAGGTGGCGTCGGGCACGCTGTCCGCGGCCGTCCGGGGTAGCCGGATCCGCTGGCCGTCGGTGACGCCCGCGGGGATCCGTACCTCGAGCTTGCGGGTACCGACCTGGACCACCCGTTGGGTCCCCGTCGCGACCTCGTCCAGGGTCACCTCGACCTGGACCTCGGGACTCGGCAGCGAGGCGGCGCGACCGTCGCCCTGGCCCGGCCCGTCGCCGTAGTCGATGCGGGTCCCCTCGAATCCGGATCGCCCACGGTCGCCGAACAGGTCACCGATGGTCGGCTCGGCAGCCGTCCGCGCCGTACGCCGGGTGCGCGTGCGCGTCCGCGGCTCGTCGCCCAGGTCGCCACCCGCGAAGAACGTCCGGAAGAAGTCGCTGAATCCGGACAGGTCCTGTGGGTCGCCGTGGTACTCGAACCGGACACCGCCGGTCGGGCCACCGGCCTCCCGGTACGCGGCGAACGGATCACCGCCACCACCGCCACCGCCACCCTGGTACGCATCCCAGTTCGCGCCCAGTTGGTCGTACAGCTTCCGCTTCTCCGGGTCCGACAGGACGTCGTACGCCTCGTTGAGCGCCTTGAAGCGCGCCTCTGCCTCCGGCGCATCCTTGTTCACGTCCGGATGGTGCTTCCGCGCCAGCTTCCGGAAGTGCTTCTTGATGTCCGCTGGCGAGGCGTCCCGGGGGACACCCAGCGTGGCGTAGTAGTCGCGGTACTCCATGGATCTCCAGTAGCGAGACGGGCCGGATGGATCACTCCACCCAGCCCGGTCATCGACTCAGTGGCCGGCCTCCGCCGGTGCGACCACGGCGGGCGGCTGGTCGGACGCCGGGAATGGTCGACCCACGCGGGCCGCTGGCAGCTTGGGCTCCTCGGCAGAGCCTGAGCCACCGGGACCCGATCCGATCGACTCCCGAAGGGGACGCGGGCGGCGTCGGAGGGCGTGCTCCAGGACCTGGTCCATGGAGTCCACCGTGACGAGCTTCATCTGCTTCCGGATCTCATCGGGGATCTCCCGCAGGTCCTTCTCGTTCTTGGCGGGCAGGATCACCATCCGGGCACCCGACAGGTGTGCGGCGAGGATCTTGCTCTTGAGGCCACCGATGGGCAGGACACGTCCCCGGAGGGTGATCTCCCCGGTCATGGCCACGTCCTTGCGCACCGGGATCCCGGTCAGGGCGCTGACCATGGCAGTCGCGAGGGTGATGCCCGCGGACGGTCCGTCCTTGGGGATGGCACCCGCCGGCACATGGATGTGCAGCGTGTTCTTCTCGAACACCTCACGGGCGATGCCGAGTTCCCGAGCGTGGGCCCGGATCCACGACAGCGCCGCACGGGCCGACTCACGCATGACGTCACCCAACTGGCCGGTGAGGATGAACTCCTCCTTGCCCTCCATCCTGGTGACCTCGACCGCGATGACGTCGCCACCGACCTCGGTGACCACGAGGCCCGTCGCCGAGCCCGTCTGATCCTCGGTCTCCAGCTCCCCGAACTCAAAGCGCTTGGGTCCCAGGTACTCCGCGAGCTTTCGGTCATCGACGATGGTCTTGCGCTTGCGCCCCTCCGCGACCTGTCGTGCGACCTTACGCATGACGTTGGCGATCTCGCGCTCGAGGTTCCGCACGCCAGCCTCACGCGTGTACGACTGGACCAGGGTCACGAGCGCCTCGTCCGTGATCTCCACGTGCTTGGGCTTGAGGCCGTGGTGCTCCATCTGCTTGGGCACCAGGAACCGCTTGCCGATGCCGATCTTCTCCTGGCGCGTGTAACCGGGCAACTGGATGATCTCCATCCGGTCACGCAGTGCCGCAGGGATGGGGTCGACGAGGTTGCCGGTGGCGATGAACAGCACCTTGGACAGGTCGAACGGCACCTCGAGATAGTTGTCCTGGAAGGTGTTGTTCTGCTCCGGGTCGAGGACCTCGAGCAGCGCCGAGCTGGGGTCGCCCCGGAAGTCCATGCCGATCTTGTCGATCTCGTCCAGCATGAACACGGGGTTGGACGTGCCCGCGGTCTTGATGTTCTGGATGACGCGACCGGGCAGCGCTCCGATGTACGTGCGCCGATGTCCCCGGATCTCCGCCTCGTCGTGGATGCCGCCGAGGCTCATGCGCACGAACTTGCGACCCATGGCCTTGGCCACGCTCTTGCCCAGTGAGGTCTTGCCCACACCTGGCGGTCCGACGAGGGCCAGGATCGGGCTGCGGATGGTATCGGTCAGCGTCCGGACGGCGAGGTATTCGAGGATGCGTTCCTTGACCTTCTCGAGGCCGTAGTGGTCCTCGTCGAGGATGCTCGCCGCCGCCTTGATATCCAGTTGGTCCTCGCTGGTGATGTTCCAGGGCAGGCCCACGAGCCAGTCGACATAGGTCCGGATGACCCCGACCTCGGGAGAGGCGGACGGGATCCGGCTCATCCGGTCGACCTCCTTGATGGCCCGCGCCTTGACCTCCTCGGGCATGCCCGAGGCCTCGACCTTCTCGCGCAGCTCGTTGATCTCCGCCTGCTGGGGGTCGTCCTCACCAAGCTCGCGCTGGATCGCCTTCAGTTGCTCCCGCAGGATGTACTCGCGCTGGGTTTTGTCCATCTCGGACTTGACCTCGGACTGGATCTTGCCCTTGAGCTCCAGGATCTCGATCTGGCGCGCCAGGAAGGCAGCGACCAGCTTGAGGCGCTCGATGACATCGATGGTCTCGAGCATCTCCTGCCGTTGCTCGGTGGACATGTCGGGGCTGTACGCGACCATGTCGGCGAGCAGGCCGGGCTCGGTGATGTTGCGGGCCGCGACGGCCGCCTCCGGGGGCACGGGCGCGCCGGACTGGACGTACTGCTCGATCTGTGCCTGGACACTGCGAACGAGCGCCTGGACCTCCACGCCCTGGGGACTCTGGTCGGGCAGGACCTCGACCCGCGCCATGATGGATGGCTCGACACCCTCGAAGCCCAGCACGCGCAGGCGCTGCTGGCCCTGCACGATGGCCCGCACGGTGCCGTCCTGGAGCTGGGCCACCTGGGCGATCTTGGCCAAGGTGCCGACCTCGTAGAGCTCGGCGGCCTCGGTGATGTCCTCGCGGTCGGCCTGGCGCTGGGTAACGAGTGCGATGGGCGTGCCGTCCGCGACGGCCTTGTTGAGGGCGTGCACGGACTTCTCACGGCCGACCTGGAGGGGCACGATCATCTCCGGGAAGATGACGGTCTCCCGCAGCGCCACGAGCGGCAGCGTGCGCAGCGCACCCTGCTCCGCCTCGGGCTGGTCCTGGGTCGTTGCTGGGTCGGGCTGTGCTTTGGGTTGTGCCTTGCTGGTTCGGCTGGCCATCGGTCCTCCTCGGAGTAGTCGGTGCGTGACGGGCCCGCTCAGCGGGTGCGTTGCGGGTCCGCCCGATGTCGGGAGCCATCAGGCCCGTCGATCGAGGCGTCCGGTGCGACATCGGTCGACCGGTCATTGGTGCGTTCGCTGTAGAGCTGTTCCAGGATGCGCATGCCCAGCCGCTCTTCGAGCTCGAACAGGATGCGGATGCCGGCGAGATTGACGCCCAGGTTCTGGGTCAGGTGTCGGATCCAGGTGATGCGGCGGATGTCGTTCTCGGAGTACCGCCGGATATTGGTGCTCGTTCGGGCGGGGCACAAGAGGCCCTCGTCCTCGTAGATGCGGAGCGTGCGGGGGTGGACCCGCACGAGCTCCGCAGCCACGCTGATGACATACACGGGGTGACTCGGGTCCCGACCAGGTCGGATCGAGTCCTCCCGCTTGTGTTCCATGGCCCGTCAGGCGTCCGGCGTGGACGTCGTGTCGGCCGCCGAGGCGGCGTCCCCCGCGGCAGCGACCGGAGTCGCGTCCGTCGTCCCGCCGTCACCGGGCGCGACGTCCACCACCGAAGCCGCCACGGATGCCGTGATGGGGATCACTCGCCGCGTCGCCGCGGTCGCCTTGGGGATGCTGACGCGCAGCAGGCCGTGCTCGAAGGCAGCGGTCGCTTCCTCCACGCGCAGCCCGGTCGGCAGGCTGAGCGATCGCACCACGCGGCCCTTCCGGACCTCGCGGACCTGATAGCCACCCTCGTCCGGGGCGCCCTGTGCATCGCGGCCCGCGGCCACGGTCAGCACTTCACCGAGCATCGAGACCTCGATGTCGTCCGGCCTGACGCCCGGCAGGGCCGCCTCGACCACGATGGCGTCGCTGGTGTCGATGACATCCATCGGCATCCTGCGGGTCGCTCGACTGACGGGGATGGCACGCACGAAGGGGTCGTCGAACACCCGGCCGATCGTGTGTCGCAGTGAGATCAGCTCACCGAAGGTCGACGGTCGTCGGACCATCATCACGGGAAGCCTCCTTGTCGTATGGGATGCGTCACCGGCGCCGTGGCGCCGGCATCGCAGGGAGAGAGGTCAGTCACCCAGGACGGCGCGTCGTGCGTCGGCCGTGGTGATGTCGACAAGGCTACTTCCTTGACAACACCATTGTCAAGTGTCTTGCCTGACCGGGCTCCCGAGAAGTATCCGCGGAGATGTCGACCGCGTGTCGCTCAGTCGCCCGGCGTGGTCCCGATGAGCTGCCGGTGCAGGTCGAGCTCGCACTCCGTGCGTGAGATCGCGAGTACCTTGTCCCCCGTCTGGAACACGGTCTCCGGCCGGATCGGCTGCGCCTGCTCGCCCCGGATGAGCACGAACAGCGAGCAGCCGTCGGGGAGCGTGATGTCCGAGGGCCGGCGACCGATGGCCGGCGATCCGTCGCCGATCTGCGCCTCCAGCAGGGACAGTTCGCCACCCTCGAGCTGGGCCAGGTGGAGCAGCTCGTGGACCGGGATGTCCTGCTCGATGGCGGCGAGGGCCATCCGGGTGGGGCTGATGATCTCGTCCACGCCCAGGTGCCGGAAGAGGTCCTCGTTGCGGGGGTTGTTCACTCGCGCGATGGTCCGGGGCACATCGAAGTGGTGCTTGGCCATCTGGCACACCACCAGGTTGTCCTCATCGTCGCCCGTGACCGCAGCCACGATGGACGCCCGATTGGCGCCCGCCTCGGCAAGGTGCTGTCCCTCGCAGCCATCGCGGGCCAGCACGATCGAGCCGACCTCGTCCGCGATCTGCTTCGCTCGCGAACGGTCCTTCTCGAGCAGCACCAGCTCGTGGCCGGCGGCGAGCAGCTCCTTGGTCAGGTAGTAGCCGACCTTGCCGCCGCCTACGACGATCACGTACATCAGTGCTCGACCTCCGGCCGTGTCGCGTCGGACACGGCGACTGACCCGTTGGCGGTTCGCGCTCCATGGGGGCCTGGGTGGTGGCCCGTCGGCGGCATCACCCGCATCTCGGTGGTGTCCGATGGCAGCCCCACGAAGCCGCTGAGCGATTCGACCAGCATACTCGTGCGGCAGATCGTGGCGATACCAAGCGAGGCATATGCGGAAGCCCGGACCGGATCGTTGACCTTGGCCACGACCGTGGGCACGGAGAACGTCTCGGCGGCCAGTTGCGCCGCGAGGATGTTGCGGTTGTCGCCTTCGGTCAGGGCGAAGAAGCGGTCGACCCCCTCGACGCCCAGCCTGCGGAGCACGTCCTCGTCGGTGCCGTCACCGCGGACCGCTTGGCCGCTGAAGCCCTCCGGCAGCTTGTCGAAGGCGTCCTGCAGCAGGTCGATGATGGTGACCTCGTCGCCTGCCGTGGAGAGCCGACCGGCCAGCACGGCCCCGACGCGTCCACAGCCCACGATGATCGTGCGCATCGTTATCTCGATCCTTCCTGGTTCGGTGGCGTCATCCCCGCCTCATCGACGGCTTCACGCACGACGATGACCCTGCAGGGCGCGTTCTGGAAGACATAGGGGATGGTCCGCCCGATGGCGAAATCGCCGCCCAGGCGGGTGCGGTAGGGCAGTCCCAGCAGCATCACGTCAGCGTCGACGGCGACGGCCTCGTCCACGAGCGCGGCGCCCACGTCGCGTGCCTGCAGCAGCTCCGTGCGCATCTGCACCTTGGCCCGTTCTGCGGCGCCCTCCGCCATGTCCAGGACCGCCGAGGCCAGCTCCCGACTGCCGGGGATCTCGTCATCGAGGTCGTGTCGCCAGTCGACCTCGACGACATGCAATGCGACCAGCTCCGTCTCCTTGCTGCTCAGCTGGATGGCCAGCTTGATCACCAGGGGATCGGCGGATCCGCCGTTGAGGCCGAGGACGGCGCGTCGATAGATGGGTAGGACGGAGGAGTCGGGCACGGCCGGAAAGGATACACTGCCGCCCGGCACGGGACGACCGACGCAGGCTTGGTCAGAGACCCAGCGCGAGGCGCTCCACCAGCCGCGGTGGCAGGCCCGCCCGGCGCATACGCGCCTGTACCCGTTCGATGGGGTAGGGCACCCGCAGCCACTCCACGCTCGAGGCCTCGGTATCCAGGATCATCGCGCAGGCGCGCGGGTCGCCGTCCCGTGGTTGGCCCACGCCACCTGGGTTGAGGATGCAGCGGCGTTCGTCGAGCACGATGCGCGATCCCTCTCCAGGTGCGATGACCTCGATGTGGCCGCCATCGTCGCGGAACACGCGGGGCACGTGGGTGTGGCCGACGATCGCATGGCGGGTCTCGAACTGCCCGAAGTTGCGCCGCGCCAGGGGCACGCTGATGAGGTACTCCCACAACGGGTCCCGCGGGCTGCCGTGGGCAAGCGTGAAGTCATCCTCCACGCGCGTCTCGGGGAGTCCCTCGAGCCAGTGCCGGGACGCTGTGCCGATCCGGTCCGCCGTCCAGACCACGGCGAGGCGGGCATCCTCGTTGAACACGCTGGTATCCAGGTCGCCCAGGACCGCAGCGTCGTGATTGCCCCGGACCGCGACCGCGTGCTCCCTGCGCAGGCGTGCCACGACGTCGTCGGGGTAGGGACCGTACCCCACGACGTCGCCCAGGACCCACACCGCGTCATACGGCGTGCAGGCTTCGAGGACAGCTTCGAGGGCCGGCAGATTGGCGTGGATATCCGTGAGGATCGCGACCCGCATGCGGCCTCAGCGTAGCAGGGGTCGACGGCGCTCAGCCGGTGATCGCGGGAACCGGGGGGGTGTCGGTCTCGCCTTGCGCACGATCACGAGTCGGTGACCCGCACGTCCCTCGGCGTCCGCGGTGAGCACCTCGGCCGGGTCGCCGCCCAGCTCCCCGATCAGGTCGCGGGCATCCTGCAGCTCGCGCTCGAGTCCGCACGATGAAGCATTGACCTCCGGTGACGACTGCCGCTTCCAGCACACCAGGAGACCACCCCGGCGCAGGAGCGGCATGCCCAGCTCGGCGACCTCGACCATGGGCCCGACAGCACGCACGGTGACCACGTCCCAACCTGCACGTCGATCACCGACGGCCAGTTGCTCTGCACGAGCCGATACGGCTTCGACGGCCACGATCCCGGTCCCCGGCGCGAGCGTCCTTTCGGTCGCCCCGGCCACGGCCGCCAGGAACCGTGTCTTCTTGGCCACCGAGTCGACGAGCGTGAGGCGTGCCGCGGGCAGTGCCACGGACACGGGTACGCCCGGATAGCCCGCACCGCTGCCCAGGTCGAGGACCGCAGGCGATCCGGCCACACGCTCACGGATGGGCAGGATGGCGCTCAGCGAATCCAGCACGTGCAGCCGGGCGATGGCTTCCGGCGCCCGGATGGCGGTGAGGTTGATGGACGGGTTCCACGCCAGCAGCAGACGCACCTGGGCATCGATCGCACGGCGTGCCTCCGGCGAGAGCGTCAAGCCGAGCTGCCGGAGACCAGCATCGAGCGCGTCGGCATACTCGGGGCCCGGATCCGGCAGTGCCCACGGGTCGGTGGGCAGCGGCACCCGAGCCTCGCGAGTCGTGCTCGGGTGCGCGCGTGGCGGCGGCTCACGATCGGGGCATGCCATGGACCGGAGGGTACGCGTCGGGAGCGACGAGCGGGCATCTTGCGGTCGTCGGCGCGAGAGGCCCGGGGGTGTCGCCACTCCCGACGCTGGAGCAAGGCGCACCGGGCGACCGTTCGGTCTTGTGCCAGCGGGCCGGTGGAGAGACCCCGGTCTCCCGGCGTCCCGGACCGCATGGCAGTACCCATACTTGGTCGCGTCCCGGATCCTCGCGGACCCGGGGGTGCAGGCTGACCAGTGTCGCCCGTCGCCGCCCGCCCGTCGACCGGTTTATCCACGAGTCGGTGGGACACGCCTCATTTGGTGGACAACCTCGTCCGCGGGGGCCGGAGCCGAGTTCAGGGCTCGCTCGTGCTGCGCCCCGATCGGACCGGACGGCCCATGCTTCGACGCACGACCTCCATGACCTCCTCGGTATACGCGGCGGCGTCGCCCGTCTCCACCGCGGTCCGCAGGCAGCCCGCGACATGATCCTCCATGAGCAGCAGGCTCACGGCGTCGACCGCAGCGCGCAGGGCGGTCGTCTGCTGCAGGATGTCGATGCAGTACTCATCCCGTTCGACCATGCGGGAGATCCCGCGCACCTGGCCCTCCATCCGGGCAAGACGGCGCAGCACCTGCGCCCGGTCCTTGTCGTAGCCGCGCGGGACAGGGGTGCCCGTGCGAGGGGTGCTGGGTTCGTGGTGGTGCGCCATGTCCTCGACCTGTGCCGTGTCAGCTCGCCACGGAGGCGGCGTGAGCCGGAAGCATAGCCCTGCCGCCGCGGCGGCCAACGTCGACCATCGGTAGACTGGACGACCATGGATGGCGCCGACTGGCTGCGGACCCAGTTGACCTCGTTCGGGTGTGCTGCGTGCGGCGCACCGTACGAGACCGGCCGCATCCGCCTCCTGGCCGAACGCGACGGTCTGTACTTCGTCGACCTGGCGTGTGCCCGATGCGCCTCGCAGGCGGTGGCCATCGTGACGGTCGAGATGGACGACCACGCCACGCCCCAGGCCGACGCGGGCGACATCGTCCAGATCGTGAGCGATCGTGCGCCGGATCGGTCCGGCCCGCCACTGACCGCGGACGACGTGCTGGACATGCACCTGGCCCTGGTCGGCTTCGAGGGCGATGCCCGGTCGCTCCTGGAGCATCTCGATGGCGTATCCAGCGCTTGATTCAGGTGTCGACGTGGACGTGATGGTGGCGACCGAGCGGCGACCTGCTGGCGACCCATCCGACATGGAGGGCGACCCCACCGTCCCGACGATGGTCTCGCGGCGCGACCGGCGCAAGGCGCGCGCCACCGAAGGGCCCCGCTTTGCGCACGCCAGCGAGGCGGAGCTCGCCCGCATCCTCGACTTCTACCAGGTCCGGTGGGAGTACGAACCCCGGACGTTCCCGGTGCTCTGGAACCTCGACGGGCAGGTCGTGGAGAGCTTCGCGCCCGACTTCTATCTGCCCGAGGTCGACCTGTGGGTCGAGTTGACTACCCTCCGTCAGAGCCTGGTGCGCAAGAAGAACCGCAAGCTCCGCCGGATGCGGGAGCTCTATCCCATGGTTCGCCTCAAACTGCTGTACGCGCGGGATTTCCGGGCGCTGATGCTCAAGTACGGCCGGCTCGACCTCGCGGCCTCGCTCATCGGCACCGACGGCCGGGTGGCCCCTGGGCCGCGACCGGACCCGGTGGGCACTCCGATCCCGGACGTGGCACGATCCGGACCGGCAGCATCGGCTCCCGATCACGACCTCGAACCCTGATGCGGGAGGCAACCCGGGCCATGCACACACCGGACCTGATCGACGACGTTGCCGAGATCCTCGTGTCGGGGGACCAGATCCGGGCCAAGGTCGCGGAGCTCGGGGCGCAGTTGTCGCTCGACTACGCCGATCGGCCGCTGACCCTGGTCAGCGTCCTGAAGGGGTCGTTGCCGTTCATGGCGGACCTGATGCGGGCCATCACGATCCCGTTGACCATCGACCTCATGGAGGTGTCGTCCTACGGTGGGGCCGCGACCGAGACATCGGGACTGGTGCGCATCCTGAAGGACCTGTCGGCGACCATCGAGGACAAGGATGTCCTCATCGTCGAGGACATCATCGATACCGGGCTGACACTGAACTACCTGCTGCGCTATCTGCGTGGCAAGAACCCCAGGAGCCTGCGCATCTGTGCGCTCCTCGACAAGCCCGCCCGACGGCTCGTCGATATCGATATCGACTACCGGGGATTCTCCATCCCTGACCGGTTCGTCATCGGCTATGGGCTGGACTACGATGAGCACTACCGGAACCTGCCCTTCATCGGGGTGCTCAAGCCCGAGGTGTACAGCGTCCCATGAGACGAGGTCTGGGCATGGGTCGGGTCCTGATCGGCATCGGATCGGTGCTGGGCGTCATCGGTGCGTTCCTGCCCTGGACCTTCGCGGGTGGCGAGATCGGACTGCCGGTCATCACCGAGGATGCCTTCGACGGGGCCGGTATCCTCATGTTCATCGCGGCCGTCGCCTTGCTGGCGCTCCTCATCCTGCCGTACGCGAGCGCGAACGGCCGCTCGAGTCTCGACCGCTGGGTCAGCTTCGTGCTCCTCGCTGGGCTGATGGTGGTCGGGACCGTGCTGCAACTCGTGCAGCTCTACGCGTCCCAGACGCTCAAGCTGTTGCCCGTGACCGATGTCCTGGGGTTGTGGCTGGGCGTCGCGGGCACGCTGCTGGTCGCCTGGGGAGCTGCCGAGGTGCTCAACGCCGAGACCGCCTCCCGCGACACCGATGGTCCTCGCCAGATGACCACGTTCCGGCCGCGGCGTCGCAGATAGCGGTCCGGGATGGTTCCAGGTCGTCGCCCGTGAACGGTCACGGCGAGTCATCATGCCATGCTGGGCATGGGCTCCAGACCTGTGGCGGGCCGGCTCCCGAAGGGATTCGCGGTCGATCCCGGCCGCGTTGTCGTGCGTGATCATTGCCTCGCGCGCTCAAGCGTGGTAGAACCCACCCAGCCGGCGTCATATGTCGTGGGAGGATCGACGCCGCGTCGCGACGGATCCATGAGACTTGGGAGGAACAGATGATCCACCGGAGCCGACCCGTGCTCCTCACCGCGTTGCTGCTGGCGATCACCTTGCTGATCTCGGCATGCGCCAGCACCGCACCGACGCCCAAGCCCGCGACGCCTCCCCCGGCGGCGACTCCGGCACCGACGACAGCCGTCGCCAGCGAACCGGTGATCGTGCCCCCGACCCTGGCCACGACGCCCGAGCCGACCCTGCCGCCGACCCCGGAGCCCACCCTGGCCCGACCCGGCCGCCGACGCCCGAGCCGACCCTGGCGCCGACCCCGGAGCCCACCCTGGCC
>JBBSOS010000004.1:0-22026 GCA_038259505.1 Candidatus Limnocylindrales bacterium
CGTGCGCGTCATCAAGGCAGCCCTGCCACATCTTCGGGAGAGCCATCGACCGGCCATCCTGGTCGTGCTCTCGTCATCGGTGCGCGAGCCCATCGTGGCGCTCGCCACATCCAACCTCATCCGGCCCGGTCTTGCCGGACTGCTCAAGTCGCTAGTACCGGAGATCGCACCCATCCGCATCAACGGCGTGGCCCCGGGGCGCATCTCGACCGCCCGCATCGCACAGATCGACAACGCGCAGGCAGCCGCGACGGGTGCGTCCGTGGACGAGGTCACCGCTGGCGTCGTGGCTCGCATCCCGATGGGCCGCTACGGCGAACCAGCGGAACTGGGGCGGGTGGCGGCGTTCCTGCTGTCCCCTGCCGCGGGCTACGTCACGGGGGCCATCGTGCCCGTCGACGGCGGCATGGTGCGGGCACTGCCGTAGGGCTGCCGGGACCCATCAGCCTGCTATGTCGATGAGGTCGGCGATGTCCGCGTGTGCGGCGGCCACGCCACGGTCGAGCGTGGCGAGCCGGCCGGTGTTGGTGCGGGCCTGCTCGGCGAGGTACGCATCGGTCACCTGCCGATGGCCGACCACACCGAGCATGCTCCGCCTGCCATACGGCGCGGTGTCCGGCCAGAACGTGTGCCGGTCATGTCGCGTCACGCCCTCCAGCAGTCTGAGCGCACTCGACGCGTCAACGCCCTCCCGGACGAGGAAGCGCAGGAGCGTGCCCTGAGTGGTGGGCGTCGTCGCGAACCCTCCCTCGAGGCTGGCGAACCAGGATGCGACCGCGCCATGGTGGACATGGTCGGCGACGCTGAGCGCGACGAGCACGTTCCCGTCGAGCAGGGACGTCATGGGTCGTCCTCGAGGCGGCGGACATCCTCCCCGGTGATGACGCGACCGACCCGCACGACGGGCAGGCCTGTCCGTGCATCGGTGTGGATCCGCCGCGACCCTCCGGGCGTCAGTGACCGTCGCAGGAGCCCCGCGACGGTCTGGCTCAGCGTCTGGCCCTGGTCGTGTGCCACGGACGCGAGGGTCCGGTGGAGGTCCTCGGGCAGGTCGATAGTCGTGCGCATCTTCGCATCATAGTGCGCGATGCATCATGATGCAGTCGCCGCGGATCGCGATCAGCCGACCCGGCGCATGCCCGCATACCCCAGTTGGCGGACACCAGTCGGCTGGAGTGGGCCGCCGACTTCCGCCGATGCCTCCGCCAGCGGACGGATGGCGTGCGCGACCACGTTGACCACCGATCCTTCCCGTTGCAGGTCGCCATCGATGAGCAGCAACGCATGCCGACGCACGACCCCGCGTAGCTCGGCCCAGACCGATGGCCACAACGTGACGTTGGCCATGCCCGTCTCGTCCTCCAGGGCCAGGAACACCGTGCCCCGCGCGGTCATGGGGTGCTGCCGCGTGACGACCAGGCCACCGATCCGGATGCGCCCGGGTCGATGCTCCGAGAGTGCTGCATTGGTGATGGCGCCCAGCCGGTCGAGTGCCGGTCGGAACAGCTCCGTCACCTGGCGCCGGGCATCGAGCGACAGGATCGCGTAGCTGTCCCCCAGTCGCTCCAGCTCCGATGGCGGCGGCAGGTCCGGAGCCGGCGAAGCCGGTAGCCGCATGCCGAGCGGGCGGCCTGCCACTGGGTCGCGCGCCGCCCGGCCGCCGATACCCGGTCGCGCCGAACCGGCCACCTCACGCAACTGCCACAGCAGCTCCCGCCGTGGCCGACCCAGGGAGTCGAGGCCACCTACCCGGATGAGCCGCTCGATGACCTCCTCCGACAGGCCCGTGCGCGCCACGACATCCTCCAGCGACCGATACGGTCCCCGGTCGAGCTCCGCATCCAGCCGCGCCGCGACCTCCTCGCCGATGCCCTTGATGAGGCCGAGCCCCAGCCGGATGGCGTACGCGTCGGCCTCCACGACCGCGTTGACCGGCCGCCGCTCCCCGGGGACGATGCAGGACGGCGCCCGGACCACCACCGGTCGCCGGGCGATGCCACTCCCGGCTGGCAACGCCGCGCCCGGCATCCCGATCCATTCCGTGGTCGTCCGCCAGCGGCTCCGGTTCAGGTCCACCGGCAGCACCGCACAGCCGTGCCGACGGGCGTCGTTGACGAGCACCTCCACGGGATAGAAGCCCATCGGCTGGGCGTTGATGAGCCCGGTCACGAACTGTGCCGGGTAGTACAGCTTCAGGAACGCGGACTCGTATGCCGTCCGCGCGAATGCCGCCGCGTGACTCTTGTTGAAGCCGAACGAGGCGAACGCAGCCGCCTGCCGGTACAGATCCTCCGCCTGCTCCAGGCTGAGGCCACTCCGCTCGACACAGCCATCGACGAAGCGCGCGTGGAGCTTCTCCATCTCCCGGGACGATCGCCAGGTGCCCATGGCGCGTCGGAAGCCATCGGACTCGGCTGCGCTGAACCCTGCCACATCGATGGCGATGCGCATCACCTGCTCCTGGTACAGGATCACGCCCAGGGTCTCGCGCAGGATGGGTGCGAGGCTGGGGTGCAGGTAGCTGACGGGTTCGATTCCCTGGCGTCGACGCAGGTAGGGATGGACCGCGTTGCCCTGGATGGGTCCCGGCCGGATGATGGCCACCTGGACGATGAGGTCATCGAGCTTGTCAGGTCGGGCCTTGGGCAACGCCTGCATCTGTGCACGTGATTCGACCTGGAACACGCCCACGGTATCGGCGGCCATGATCATCGCGTAGACCTCGGGCAGGTCTTCCGGCAGCGCATCGAGGTCGAGCCGGACGCCGCAGTCGGCGAGCACCAGCCGGACCGCCTCATCGATCGAGGACAGCATCCGGAGCCCCAGCAGGTCGAGCTTCACGAGCCCTAGCGACTCGACATCCCGCTTGTCCCACTGGATGACGACCCGACCGGGCATCGTGGCCCGTTCGAGGGGTGCGATCGACACCAGCGGCTCGCGGGTCACGAGCATCCCGCCGACATGGATCGAGAGGTGCCGCGGGAAGCCATCGAGGCGGGCACACAGCTCCAGCCAGCGCTCCCACGGCGACAGGTCGGCGACGCTGCCGCCCCGGGGCATGGGTGCCGACTCCGGTCCGGTCGGGTCGTCGGCGGGCCTGGGTGCGCGCAGCGCGTCCATGGCCCTGTGCTCGCTCAGCACGTCGATGGACCTGGACTCGCTCAGCAACATGCCGCTCTCGGCATCGACCGGCAGTCGTTCGCGTCGGAGCCAGCTCTCGCTCACGGGCGTGTCACCCGGGCCTCCCTCATCGTCGGAACGACCGGTCAGGCGGCCCGGGCGGGGAATCGGTGCGCGCATCGGTCGTGCCCGTCGATGGTCGAGTTCGCCCATACCGTCCACGAGGCCCCGGCGACGAGCCGCCGCAGCCGCCGCTTCAGCCGGTGCCCCACCCGGCTGGCGGAACAGTTCCGCGAAGCCACCATCCGCCTCGAGGTCGCGACGGACCATGACCGAGTCGTAGGTCTCGAGCGCCTTGGCCACCCGGTCCACCAGGGGTGCCGGGAACCCCAGCGCGGCACCCACCTCGCGCACCGCCGAACGCGCCCGGTAGGTGACCAGGTTCGCGACCATGCCCGTGTGCTCGACGCCATATGTCTGGTAGACGTACTGGATGATCTCCTCCCGGCGGGACGAGGCGAAGTCGATATCGATGTCCGGATATGCCACCCGGCCCTCGTTGATGAACCGCTCGAACAGCAGCTCGTGGCGGATGGGGTCGACCCGGGTGATACCCAGGGCGTAGGCCACGATCGAATCACCGGCACTCCCCCGCCCCTGGGCCGGGATGCCCCGCTCTCTCGCGAACCGCACGAGGTCCTCGCAGATGAGGAAGAAGCCCGCCAGATGGGTCCTGCCGATGACCCCCAGCTCGTGCTCCAGTCGCTCACCCACCTCCGTCCGGACGTGCGGGTCATCCATGTCATACCGACCTCGTACCCCGTGCTGGCAGAGCGCCGCAAGCTGCTCGTCCGCGGTCCTGCCGTCGGGGATGGGGACAGCCGGGAAATGGCGACGCTCCTCGCGGAGCGGCGAATGGCAGCGGTTCGCCAGCTCCGGGGCCATGTCCAGGCCCGCCGTCCATGCCTGTCGCGTGGCCGCATCCGCGACCCGCGACCCGGGTGGTCGACGCTCCAGTTCTTCGCGCGAGGCGAGGTGGTACTCCCCGTTGCGCCGTCGCAGGTGTGCTGCCGTCTCCACGGTCCCACCATGCCGGATGGCGACCAGCACGTCCTGGAGTTCGCGATCCTCGGCCAGTGCGTAGTGGGCATCGCCCGTGACGATGGTCGGCAGCCCCACGTCCATGGCCACGGCTGCGGTCTCTGCGACCAGCAGATCATCGTCCGCACCAAGGTGGTGCTGGAGCTCCGCGAACACGCCGCTGCCCAACCCGGGGATGTCGGGGATATGCTCCGAGTACCAGCGCAGCGCGGCACGCGCCCCGGATCGATCACCCGCCAGCAGCCGGCGCGCGACCTCGCCATGCCGGCAACCGGTGAGCAGCACGAGGCCCTCGGCATGGCGAGCCAGCAGCTCATGGGTGAACCGCGGCACGCCCTTGGTACCGTCGAGATGGGCCGCGCTGACCATCCGGCACAGGCTCGACCAGCCGGTCGCGTCCCGGCACAGCAGCACCAGGTGCGGACCACGCTCCCGGTCGCGGATGCCCCGCAGGTCCTCACGGCGTGGATCGCGATACCCAGGCGGGCGAGGACGGTCGATGCGCACGGGCATGGGCACGCCATCGATCGGCATCACCGGCATGCCATCGACCAGCGTCATGGGCATGTCCGGGACATCCTGGTCGACCGACCGCCGGCCCCGACGACGGGTCCTCCGGCCCGGCACGACCACCCTGGCGGGATCGGGCACGGCACTGTCGAGCAACTCGATCTCGATGCCCAGGATGGCTCGCAACCCGACCTGCTCGGCTGCGGCCGAGAAGCGGACCGCGCCGTACAGGCCCTGATGGTCGGTCAGGGCGAGCGCGTCCAGCCCCAGCTCCACGGCTCGTTCGGCCATGGCATCGACGGACGAGGCACCATCGAGGAACGAGAAGTGGGAATGCGCGTGGAGATCGGCCCAGGGCCGCGCCCATGGCCGCGCGGCCCCCGATGTGGGCTCGGCCATGGAGCCGTGCTCAGTCATAGAGCCGTTCCAAGTGCCATGTGCCCGCCAGCCGGTCACGGAACACGAGCACCAGCAGCGCCGGATCGAGCGTTCGGAGCTGGAAATAGTCGCGCTGGATGGGTCGGCCCCAAGGCTCATCGATGCGCCACTGGCCACACACCTCCACGTCCAGGTCGCGGCCACGCCAGTGCACGCGTGCTGGCCATCCCCGATCATCGGGCACGACATCGATGGGGGGCAGCCGGTGATAGCGGGGGCTCACGATGCCGACACCGCCGATGCGGCAGACACGGACGAGACGGCCGGTTCCCAGCGGACCCGCTCGTCATGACGGGTTGCCTCCGGGTCGCCGATCGAGGTCCGCCACAACTGGCCCGGGAACCGGATGGCGAGTGCGGCGAGCTCCCACGCGAACTGGTCGGCGCGGGCACCCTGGGGCTCGAACAGGCTGAGCTGCTGGCCCGCACCGGGTGCCCGACCGTCGAGCTCCAGTGCCATGTGGACGATGGGTCCATCGAGCGTCAGGCGTTCCAGGTGTGCCAGCAGCAGCCGCTCGATGGGCTCGGGTCGCGCGACGGGTTCCGGCAGGTGCTGGACGACCTCGGGTCCGGGACCTGGCATGTCCTCGAGGGTCAGCGTCAGGGTCGCGGTCGTGACTGCCGCGCCCCGGGCGACGAGCTGGTCACACAACCCAGCACACAGGTTGTGGAGGATGAAGCGGAGCGGCTCCGTGCCATCGACGGCGGACTCCAGCTCCAGTTCGGCCCGCAATCGTTCCACTGGCCGTCGTGGCCGCAGGGGCCGTCCATCGAGACCCTGTGCCAGGTCGTGGAGCGTGCCGCCATGCTGGCCGAAGCGGGCCACGACCGCGGAGCGCGGCAGCGCGGCCAGGTCACCGATCCGGGTCAACCCGAAGCGTCGGAACCGACCGTGTATCTCGGCGTCCGCGGGCAGGTACCGGATGGGCTGGGGCGCCAGCCAGGCCGCCTCCACACGCGCATCGCCGACAGGGATGCTCGCTTCCATCGAGGCCGCCACGGACGAGCCGAAGCGGGTGTTGCCGACGCCCGCACGGGGCAGCCCCGGCAGGCTGGATCCCACGCAGGTCAGGGCACGTCGCGTGATGGCCGCCTCATCGCCCCACCACCGCTCCAGTCCCTCGATGCCCAGCAGGATCCGGCCGAACGCGGCGTCGGTCGGCTCCACGGGTCCCTCCACGGCGGGGGTGACCGCAAGGAGTGCCTCGAGCGCCGCCTCGAGGGCCTCCCGATACCGGTCGATATGGGCATCGAGGAAGACCGCCTCCGGCACGAGGGCATGTGCGGAGCCGAGCGGCTGACCCCGCACGACACCCATCCGCAGCGCGGCGGCGCTGGCGTCAAGGACGCTCGCGGGTTCCCACGGCTGACCACCCAGCACGACCGGCGCGGACGGCACCGAGAGCGAGCGGGTCTCCAGTCGGAGTGGCAGATGATTCCAGTGGAGATGGAGATAGCGCATCCGGGATCGGTCGATGATCGGGCTCGATACGGGCTGGGATGACGGGTGGCGATGGGTCGGTGGATACCACCAGCGGGACGACGGGCCGTCGGTCCGGCGGACCGGTCTCGTGTGCCGCATCCAGGAGCCGGCTCAGCGCGGCGCCGCGCTCACCATCCGGCTGGTACCGGATCTCGTTCTCCGTGGCACGACCGGGGGCCCCAGCACGGTCCTTCTCGACCGTCACCAGCACCCGCTGGCCGACCACCTCGCGACCGACCCGCAGCCAGTCCCGATGGGCGAGGTTCAGGCGCAGGTGGCTCGACTCCGCAAGCGCATCACGGACGACGGGCGTCAGGCTGCCGGAGCCGATGGCCAGCACCCGGCCACCGACACGCCGTGCCTGGGCGGCCAACTGTCGCAGCACACCCGCCTGGTCGGTGGGCATCCGGGGCGGCAGGTCAAGCACCAGCAGGTCGATGGAGCGACTGGCCAGCAACGCACCCACGATGCGCAGGCCGTCCGCCGTCCGCGTCGGCCGGACCACGACCAGCCAGCGCAGGTCCACGCCTCGTTCGGCCGCCTCGAGCGGATCGAATCGGCCGGGCAGGTCGAGCCAGGCCGCGATGGCACCCCTCGCCTGTGCCTCGGCCACGGCGCGCAGCGTGAGCGTGGTGGCCCCGCTCGATGGACCACCCACGATGGCCACGGTCCCCTGTCGGGGAAGTCCACCGATGAGTCCGTCGAGCGCCCGAAAGCCGGTAGAGGTACGCATGGCATCCCGATCCGCATCGGGCGCAGCCAGCGGCCCATCCAGGTCCGGCAGCGGGGCCAGCGCGAGCGACCCCATGCTCACCGCCGGGTCCCGGTCGGCCCCGGGGCGTCCGGTCGTGACACGCCGGTCCACGATCCCCTCGACCACGCCGAACCCCTGGCGCACGACGCCCTGACCCCATCGATCGCGGAGGGTCAACAAGGCGCCCGTCATGTCCGTCACTGACCCGACCATACCGGGAGTATAGAACAGATGTTCTACCCGATGGAAGCCCCTTGTGAGGCCTACCAGTCGCGGCGGATGGGGATGACCTTGCCCCGGATGGTGGCCGCGGCAAGGGCGTTCAGCACCCGGTCGGCGACCTCCTGGCGAACGTCCACCAGCGCGAACGAATCAGCGATCTGGATGGCACCCACGTCACCACCCGTGACGCCCGCCTCGTGGGTGATGGCACCCACGATCTCGCCTGGCCGGAGCCCTGCCCGTCGGCCGCCACCGATCCAGAGCCTCGCCCAGCCACCGGCACCCGGCCCGCCGGGACCCTGTCGGCCACCGGCACGACCCGGCGACCGGCCCGCCTGGGGACCGGATCTCGAGCCGCCGGGCCCAGCCGGCCGCGGGCCCGGACCGGGACCGGGACGGAACGGCGTCGGTCGACCCTTGGCCGGCGCGTCGTCGAACAGGCGCGCCGGCGCGATGTCCCGCTCGTCCTCGTCGCCCCGACCCGCATCGGCGATGCTGACCGCGGCGAGCGCGATGTCCATCAGGTCGAACTCCTCCGACAGCGGTTCGATGACCGCGCGGTAGCGCTCGTTGTCCTTGTCCGGGACCTGCCCCCGGATGGTCGCCCGGAGCAGGTCGAGTCGATGCGCCCGGAGATCGGCCACGCTCGGGATCTCGCCCAGCCCCAGTCGCGTGCCGATGACCTTCTCGATGTTGCGCAGCAGTCGATGCTCCCGCGGCTCGACGATGGTGATGGCCACGCCATCGCGTCCCGCGCGTCCCGTCCGGCCGATGCGGTGGACGTACGAGTCGGGATCGGTGGGCACGTCGTAGTTGACGACGTGTGACACATGCTCGATGTCCAGGCCACGTGCCGCGACATCGGTCGCCACGAGCACGTCCAGGCCACCTTCCCGGAAGCGGGCCATGATCCGGTCGCGCTGTTCCTGCGACAGCCCGCCGTGGAGTGCGGCCGCATCGTGTCCCCGGCCGCCGAGACGTTCTGCGAGGTCGTCCACCTCGCCCCGGGTGCGCGCGAACACGAGTGCTGACGTGGGATCCTCAAGGTCCAGGATGCGACCCAGCGCCGCCAGCTTGTCGGCACGCCGGACGACGTATGCGACCTGCCGGACGGTGCCCGAAGACGCGTCCGACCGACTGGCCGCGCTGACCGAGACGCGCACGGGATCGCGGAGATGACGCTTGGCGACGCGTGCGATGACCGGCGACAGGGTGGCCGAGAAGAGCGCCGTCTGCCGTTCCGAAGGGGTCGCGGCAAGGACCAGGTCGAGATCCTCGGCGAACCCCATGTCCAGCATCTCGTCGGCCTCGTCGAGGACGACCACGCGCACGGCATCGAGGCGGAGGCTGCCCCGCTTCAGGTGGTCCACCGCGCGTCCGGGGGTCGCCACCACCACGTCCACGCCGGAGCGCAGGGCCCGCAACTGCAGACCGATGGCCTGGCCGCCGTACACGGGCAACGCCCGGATGCCCAGGCGGGCCCCATATCGATGGATCGCCTCGGAGACCTGCATCGCGAGCTCGCGCGTCGGCACCAGGACCAGCATCGCGATCCGTCCATCGGTGCGCGACCGGCGTGGATCGCCCACCAGGATGGTGTCCCGCTCGGTGGCCAACCGCTGGATGGTGGGCAACGCGAACGCGGCCGTCTTGCCCGTGCCGGTCGGTGCCTCGGCCAGCACGTCGCGACCGGACAGCAACTGCGGGATCGCCTCCCGCTGGATGGGCGTGGGCTCCTCGTAGCCCAGCTCGGTGAGGGTCGTGACCAGCTGTGCGGCCAGGCCCAGCCGCTCGAAGCTGTCCTGGGCGTCCGCTGCGTCGTTCTCCTGCGTCATGAGGACAGTATGCGGGCCATGCCCTGCCACGCGACGTTCGGGGTCGTCGGCGATACTCGGCCCTCGACACCAGGGGATGGGGACAGGATGTCAGCGGCACCGGATACACGACGCGGCCCGAGTGCCGAGCTGGTCCTGCTCATCGGTGCCCTCTCGGCGTTCGCGCCGCTGTCCATGGACATGTACCTGCCGGGCCTGCCGACCATCGCCACCGACCTGGGCGCTACCCCCGCCGAGGTGCAGCTGACGCTGACAGCCTGCCTGGTCGGGCTTGCCCTGGGACAGCTCATCGTGGGCCCGTTGAGTGACACCGTTGGTCGTCGACGCCCACTGCTGGTCGGCCTCGCGGTGTATACGGTCGCCTCGCTCCTGTGCGCCCTGGCGCCGTCGGTCTGGGGACTCGTGGCGCTCCGCGTCCTGCAGGGGGTCGGTGGTGCTGCGGGCATCGTCATCGCACGAGCGGTGGTCCGCGACCATTTCCAGGGCTCCGAGGCCGCCCGCTTCTTCGCCCTCACGATGCTAGTCAATGGACTGGCACCGATCCTGGCGCCCATCATCGGTGCCCAGCTGTTGCTGGTCACGACGTGGCAGGGCGTGTTCCTGGTGCTGGCCGCCATCGGGGCGATCCTGTTCGTCCTGGCCGCGCTGCGACTCCGGGAGTCCCTGCCCCCCGAGCGCCGTCGCAGGGGTCGCATGGCTGACGTCACGCGGAGCTATCGCGAGCTGCTGGGGGACCGGCGGTTCATGGGCTATGTGATGTCCTCGGCGCTCGCGTTCGCGGCGATGTTCGGCTACATCTCGGCGTCACCCTTCGTCTTCGAGGACATCTACGGGCAGTCTCCCCAGGCATTCAGCGTGTTCTTCGCTGTCAACGCGCTGGGCATCGTCATCGCCAGCCAGGTCAGCGGCCTCCTCGTCGGGCGCGTGCCACCTGCCAGGATCCTGCTCACGGGTCTGTGCATCTCGGCGGCGGGGGGCGTGCTCCTGATCACCGCCGCGGCGGCGGGGCTCGGGCTCATGGGCATCGCCGCCGGCTTCTTCGGCGTGGTCGCCAGCTACGGGTTCGTGGCGCCCAACGCTGCGGCGCTCGCGCTTGCCGATCAGCCGCACCAGGCAGGCAGCGCGTCGGCGCTCATCGGGGCCTGCCAGTTCCTGGTGGGAGCGATCGCAGCACCCCTGGTCAGCCTCGGGGGCACCACGTCCACGCTCCCGATGGCGGTGGTCATCGGCAGCTTCACCTGGGTCGCACTGGCCACCTACCTGGTGTCGCGTCGGGTGGCGCGCACCGCTCCTGCCTGACCCAGGCCGGGACGACGGACCTGACCCAGGCCGGGACGACGGACCTGACCCAGGCCGCGACGACGGACGATCCGCCCGATAGCGTAGTCTCCCAGACGCAAACCGATCCGAAGATCCGAGACGGGAGACGTTCATGGCGACACGGCTGGTGAGCCCCCAGGTGGTCATCGACAACGAGCACACGCGCACGGTCCGGTACACGCTCGAGCCCGACACCACGATCGGTCATCACGTCCATCCCCTGCCCTACGTCGTGGTCCCGCTCGTGGCAGGCACCCTGACGTTCGGGGACGCCACGGGTGACCGCGCCGTGGAGCTCGAGCCGGGAAGTCCCACATTCCGCCCCGCGGGCGTCGAGCACAACGTCTCGAATCTCTCGGATGCCACAGTCGACTTCATCGAGGTGGAGATCCGCCCGGTGGTCGCGTAGGCGGCTATCGACCCGGAACGCCTGTCCGAGCTACCCGAAACCCTTATCCGAGCTCCGCTGGCTCGTATGCCGTGCGCCACGCCGTGAGTGGTGACTCGGCGGATTCGACCACGAACAAGGCTGCGGTCGCATCATCCCGGTCATAGTCGTCGAGGACCTGTTGCGTCGGGAAGAACAGCAGGACCGGACCGCCGTTCGGCCGGACGGTGCCGCGCGTCCGGAACGTCGCATATCGGCAGGATTGGCTCGCGACCGCCATCCATTCGTTGTCGTGGGTCGCCTGCCGCGTCGCGAACACGGCGAGGGCATCGCCGCTGCCGGGGTGTTCCGCCTGCCACCGGAGCAGGGCCGACCAGGCGAGTTCGCAGGCGACGATGGGTGCCGTGTGCGCCGACACCAGGAACCGATCGCCGGCCACCGGGAACCGATCACCGGCCACCTGGAACCGATCACCGAGAGCACGCTGCAGGTTGCCGGCCGGTTGCGCCATCAGTGCCGCATCGTATCGCTTCCGCAACCTTCAGGGCAAGCCCGTGGCACATTGCGATCGGGCCGGGGGACCTTGCGATCACGATCTCAGTGACCGGTGCGTGCCGCTGCCCCTCCTTCGTCGGCGACCGCCTCGTGGCGGGTCGCCAGCCGCATCGCTATCCAGCCACCGACGCCCGCGACCACCGACGCGATGAGGATACCCACCTTGGCATTGCGCTGGCCGTCGCCGTCGAGTGACGCCAGGTCCGCGATGAACAGGGACATGGTGAAACCGATACCAGCGAGCAGGCCCACTGCGGCCATCTGGGCGAGCGTCGAGCCGTCCGGCAGCCCCGTGCCCGTGATCCGACCCAGTAGCCAGGTCGAGGCAAGGATCCCGAGCGGCTTGCCCAGGACCAACCCGGCCACGATGCCCAGCATCACCGGCTGGGTGAGCACCTCAAGGCCGCCGGTCAGCCGGACCCCCGCATTGGCGAGCGCGAAGATGGGCACGATAAGGTACGCCGACCATGGATGGAGCAGGTGCTCGAGCGTGATCAGCGGTGACCGGGTCGGGCGTCCGTCTCCTGGCGTGTCGCCCACGACGGCCGGGATGGTGAACGCCAGGAGGACCCCGGCGATGGTCGCGTGGACTCCCGACGTCAGCACACCGACCCAGAGCCCGACCCCAAGCACGCCGTACACCACCAGCGACCGGACATGGACCCGGTTGGCCACGATGAGGAGCGCCAGGCACACGGACGCCTCGCTCACCCCGAGGAGGTCGATCGAGCCGGTGTAGAAGACCGCGATGACCAGCACCGCGATGAGGTCGTCCACGATGGCCAACGTGGTCAGGAACACCTTCAGCGACGCTGGCACACGCGAGCCGACGATGGCCAGGACGCCCAGCGCGAACGCGATGTCGGTCGCCATGGGGATGCCCCAGCCCGATGCACCGGCACCACCGACGTTGATGCCGATGTAGATGAGCGCCGGCACGACGGCGCCACCGACGGCCGCAACGATGGGCAACAGCGCGGTCCGCGGCTCACGCAACTCGCCGATCCGCAGCTCGCGCTTGATCTCGAGGCCGACGACGAGGAAGAAGACGGCCATGAGGCCGTCGTTCACCCAATGGACCAGGGACATCGAGAACTCGTGATCCCCGACGAGGACCCCGACATGCGTGTGCCAGAGCGCATCCCAGGACTCCCACAGGGGGGAGTTGGCGACCACGAGCGCGGCGGCGGCGGCGGCCATGAGCAGGATGCCGCCTGCAGCTTCCTCACGCAGGAATTCGCGCAAGGGCTCCAGCAGGCGGGTTGGCGACAACATGCACCTAGCCTACCGTGGTCCGAGGGTCGCAACAGTCGGGCAGGCCACGCGTCACAGGCGACACATGCGCCAGTCCACCCTGCCGTTGCCGTGGTCGATCGCCCGCCGGCTCCTGGCACGGTTGCCGCCGGGTGCCCTGCTGCTCTCGATGCTGACCCTGTCGAGCTACGTCATGGGACTGGCGCGCGACCGAGCGTTCGCCCGCACCTTCGGCGCCGGCAGCGACCTCGATGTCTACAACGCGGCGCTGGTCCTGCCGGAGCTGATGCTCGACGTCCTCGTATACGCAGGGTTGTCAGCCGCCTTCGTACCCGTGCTGCTTCGGACCGAGCGTGATGACCCGGCGGCAGGCCTCGCATTCGTGCGAACGGTGCTCACGACCGCAGCGGTCGTCATGTCGCTCGCCACCGGCATCCTGTTCCTCATCGCTCCCTGGACGGTCGGCATCGTCGCCCCGGGCTTCGACAACCAGCAGGCCGCCCAGTACACCAGCCTGTTCCGGCAGATGTGCCTGACGGCGCTCGTGTTCGTCATCTCCTTCGCACTGGGCGAGCTGCTCGTGGCCCGACAGCGGTTCCTTGCCTACGGCGTCGCACCCCTGCTGTACAACCTCGGCATCGTCCTGGGTGCCGTAGTCCTGGGTCCCCGGATGGGCATCGAGGGAGTCGCTGTCGGGACGCTCGTCGGCTCCCTGCTGCACCTGGGTGTGCGGGTGGCAGGGGCACGGCGCATCGGCTTCAGATACCGGCCCGCCTGGGCCGTCCGCACGCCCGGCTTCCGGGCGTACGTCCGCCTCGCGATACCACGAGCCATCGCCCAGCCGATCGAGGCCATCACGTTCCTGTTCTTCATCTCGGTCGCGTCCGGGATGGCCGCCGGCACCGTCAGTTCCGTGAGCTTCGCGCGCAACTTCCAGAGCGTACCCGTGAGTCTCATCGGCATCGCCTTCTCCGTCGCCGCGTTCCCCGTCCTGTCCCGGGTCGCCGCGACCGGTGATCGGGGGCGGTTCGGCCGGATGGTGCGCGACGACGTCCTCATCATCGGCATCCTCGGAGTCCTTGCGGGGGTCGCCCTCGCGGTCGTGGCCGGGATCGCCATCCGGGTACTGCTCGGCGGCGGAGCATTCGACGAGACGGATGTCGCGAACACGACGTCCCTGCTCATCGTTTTCGCGATCTCGGTGCCCCTGGAGGCGCTCAACCACATCCTGAGCCGCTCGATCTTCGCGACCCGCGAGACGATCGTGCCTGTGGTCGCTTCGGTCTTGGGGTTCGTGGGCATCGTCGCCACGGTCCTCCTGACGCGCGATGTCGCAGGGCCCAACGCACTGCCACTCGGCTTTGCCGCGGGCATGGGCGTGAAGATGATCGTGCTGTCCATCGCCCTGCGGCGCCGCATCCGCTCCCTGGATGCCTCTCGCTAGCCCTGAACGACCGGGGGCCTGGCGAGGCCGGAGCGCGGGCGCCCGTGGCGTGAGTGCCCGGGGATCCTCGCGAGGCGTGAGTGCCCGGCGTCGGTCGCGATATCCGAGCCTTCGCTATCGCGCCGCCGAACCCAGTTGGTCGCGCAACGGGATCGTGGGCACCACGACCAGGTACTTGCCATCGCGGTCCGGATAGCTGCCCTCAGGTCGCCGCCACTGCAGGAAGTTGCGCTCGATCTCGGAGGCGTCCTGAAGGGTGCCCGGCGGGTCCGATGGACCCCAGATCGACGACACCCGTGGATACCACGGGTCGAAGATGCGCACGCCCGTGATACGCGCGTCGGCGTATGCGGTGGGGTCCGCGTCGGCGGTGAAGCCGATCATGACCCAGGTGTGGGCGCCGCGCCAGGCGATGAGGATGGCCGGGGCGGCAGTTCGCGTCACGGCAGCGGCGGCGTCGCGCAACGCCTGGTTGCGATTCTCGTAGGCCCGCAACTCATACCCGTTGACACCGTACGCAGCGAGCGCGTTCACCATGGCGGCCGGACCCCAGCCACCGGCCTTGGCGTCAGAGCGGCTCTCCCACTCCCGCAGTCGACCGTGGAGCTTGCGCTGGAAAGACGCCGAGGTACCCGCGTGGCCGTGCATGGCGAGCACCATCTGGAGGCCCGCGGCGGCGCACATCGTGTTCTCCACCTGGGGCGCGAACATCGTGTCCGGGTCGGCAACCTTGAGGCTCAGGCTGACGGACCTGCGGACCGGCCGCGGTGTCTGCCAGGGCGTCCTCGTTCGGGCAGGATCGGGGGATGGATCGCCGATCCCGAACGTCCGGGCGGATGTCGGATCCGGTTCGGGCGTCAACTCCACCTGGTCGGTGGGGTCGGGATCGACGTTGGGGTCGGCGTCGTCGGATACCTCGCCGGGCGGGGACGTCACCTGGACCGTTGGCGCGGTCATCCGGTCCGGCGGCGGATCGAGCACCAGATCGATGCGTGCGATGAGATGATCCATCCGGTCGCGCAGACCGAGCACGTTCATGGCTCCAGCGCCCGAACCCACGAGCACGGCCAGGATCACGATCACTATGGGCAGCCGGCGGCGGCGAGGCCGCACCGGTGGTCCCGGCCGTGGTCCCGGTGCCCAGCCGGGCGGCGGCGTTATCGGTGGCGTCGGCGGTGCCCAGCCGGGCGGCGGCGGTATCGGTGGCATCGGCGGTGTCCAGCCGGGCGGCGGCGCCTGCATCCAGGGCGGTGGTGGGTCGGATGTGCGCACCGTGCGCAGTGCCGGAGACTTGTGCATGGGGCTCCTGGGAGATCAGGTTCGAGGCCACCCCGGACCCGAGCGGATGGCGGTGTCGGAACCTGTCAACCCTCAGGACGTGTGACCAGGGCGGCTGTTGCACACGCTTCGGTGGACCCGCATCCAGGTACCCGATCCGGCTGGTCAGATGTCCACACAGGAGACCTTGCGCGCCGATCTGCCATGCGCGGGCAGCTCCGCCCGACGAGAGACGCCCCGCCCGCTCCGCCCGACGATCTGGGCCGGGCGTTCGGACCCCGTCCACTCGTGACGGACCCACCCTGGGACAGTCATCGTCGTTCCGGCGGGACTCGAGATCGTCAGTTGTCACGCCGGTGCGACCCTTGCCGGGTGCGGCGACCTCGAGACACGGCATACGTCGTTAGAGCCGGACATGTGACGATCCACGCCGGTCACGGAGGTCGTAGCGTCCGCCCGTCGAACATCTGGCGACCGACACCGTGGAACCGTCGCGTAGGGTCTGCCGTGGCGACATCTGTCCGGGTGCGGTCGGCGCGCGTTGGCGGGGGAGTTGGATCGCACCTGCCCACGACCTCGGTCCGGCTGGTGGGCGTTGCCAACGATCCGTCAGATGTCACCCGATCGACATCGGGCGTCCCAGCGACGCCTCGGCGTGAGATCGCGGCGCCGACAGGCGGCGTGGCGGCATTCTCAGGACCCTGTCATGTTGCCGTGGTGGGATGACCGGACGATCAGGAGCGACCAGGGAAGCCAACAGGAGGTCCGAATGGAAGAGCAGCGACCAGGTCCATCGCCACGGCGACGTGGACGCATCGGAGTCGTCACCGGGGTCATCGCGGTATCGCTCCTTGGCACGTGCGCAGTGGCCGCGCAGTCACCCAGCCCGGATGCATCGCCCGCCGCGGGCACCCAGCCACCCACCACACGCATGCAGCAGCATCCGAACCGGGGTCGCTGGTATGGCGGCGGGCGTGGCTATGACCAGCCCGGTGATCGGTCTCGGTCCGGGTGGCCGGGGATGCCGGGCGACGGGAACGGCTTCCAGCGCGGGTGGCCGGGGATGCCGGGCGACGGGAACGGCTTCCAGCGCGGGTGGCCGGGGATGCCGGGCGACGGGAACGGCTTCCAGCGTGGTGGAACGCAGATGCCGCGGAATGGCCAGATCCCCTGGCGCATCGCCCGTACGGGTATCACCGTGTCGGCCATCACTGCGCCCGTCATGACCCTCACGACCGATGACGGCTGGACACGGGACGTGGACACCACGAACGTGGCCATCACCCGCAACGGCGCCGCGATCACACTCGCGGACGTCAACCTGGGCGACCACATCCGGCTCGGGCAGACCCGCAACGACGATGGCACCTGGACCGTGAACCGGATCGACGTCCAGATGGCCGTGGTGCAGGGCACGGTCGCCTCGGTAGGCACCGACAGCTTCACGGTCACCCAGGCCGACGGCTCGACTGCAACCGTCTCGGTGAGCGACACCACTCGGTGGGTCGCGCGACGCGGCACGACCGCCGGC
The DNA here is from genome assembly GCA_038259505.1 of Candidatus Limnocylindrales bacterium. GTDB lineage: Bacteria > Chloroflexota > Limnocylindria > Limnocylindrales > CSP1-4 > JAFMJV01. Next base: position 17,233 of record JBBSOS010000004.1, read on the forward strand.
CTCGCAGGCCTGGCCATCGGCGCCTGGATCGTCGCCCAGGGCGTGCGGGCCGCAGACGGCTCGGTGCAGGCCACGTTGGTCGCCGTTCGTGCCACCGCGCCGATCGTGCCCACCAGCCCCTCGGCCGACCCATCGCCAGTGACCAACCAGGGCTGACGCACGACGCTGCGACGACCCCGGTCCGGGGCAGCCTCCGGACCAGGGTCCTCCAGCTCCATCACGTCGATCTTCAGCGGGTGTCGACCGAGTGGTCCCGTGTCGACGGCGCCGCCGGCTCGGGAGCCTCCTGGCGGGGGATCATCGTGAATGCCAGGAAGGCGGCCAGCGCCGTGGCGCCCACCTCCAGCCAGATGGCCGCCTCCAGGGATGTGGTAGCCAGGATGCCGCCGAGCGCTGCCCCAATGGGATAGCCAAGGAAGTTGAAGGCCATCGAGACCGCGAAGGCGCGTCCCAGCATGGACGGGTCGGTGCGTCGCTGGCGCATCGTGAACAGTCCGATATCCATGGGTCCGTTGAGCAGCCCGGTGATCACGAGCGACCCAACGAGAGCCACCCAAGCGACAGCGATGTCGCTGGGATCGGCCGCCGGCAGCAGCAACAGCGTGGCAGGGGCCATCAGGCACATGGGAACGACCAGCAGCAGCCATTCCCGACGACGCGAGTCGATGCGGCCAGAGAGGCCCACCGAGATCACGCCCGCCACGCCCGAGACGGCGAACACCAGGCCTACGACCGCCTCCGAACCTCCCAACCGCTGCAGGACCATGATGGGGATGGCGATGGTCGCGATCCCACCGCCAAGGTTGAGCACCGAGATGGAGAACCCGAGGCCCCGGAGGGAGCGGTTGCCCCAGACGTAGCGGACACCCTGCCACGCATCGACGAGCAGCCTGCCGCTGCCCGAGGGCATGTCCGCAGGGTCCCGCACCGGCAACAGCACCAGCGCCGCGACGCCGTAGGGGATGGCGATGCACATCACCGCGAGGCGCGGCCCCAGGATGGCCACCATCGCCGCCGCAAGCGGTGGCCCGATGATGGTCGCGACCACGTACCCGCTCGAGTCGAGCGCGTTGACGCGCTCCCAGAGATGCCGTGGCGCCATCATCGGGAAGAGGCTTCGGAGTCCGGTCTGGCTGAACGGTCCGGTCATCGACGAGATCGCGGCGATGACCACCAGCAGGGGCGCCGACAGGAGCCCCTCCATGGCCAGACCCCCGACAAGGACCATGGTGGACAGTGCCACGATGTAGTCGACCACGATGAGGCGCACGCGTCCGTGGCGATCGAGCAGGGCGCCCGCGATGGGGCTGAGCAGGATGCCCGGCAGCAGGATGGCAAAGGTCACGATGCCCGCCACGGCCGGCGACTGATACTCGGCGAGCGAGAAGAGCACGAGCGCGACCGAGACCATCGCCTGTGCGATGCGGGCGAGCTGCATCGACAGCACCACGCGGCCCAGGTCCGGAATCGCGAACACGGCACGGTATGACCGGTCGAGGGCTGCCTCGGTGTCGGGTTGCTCGCTCGCGATGACCATGGGTATCATCAGTCTGCGGCCAGTCCGGGCGACACGTGGGGGCGAGCGGGACCTGCCCGGGTGCCCAGGGCAACGTGTGCCGGACCTGCCGGGGTGCCCAGGGCAACGTGTGCCGGAGCCTGACGTACGATGGGCCCCGCATGCTCATCGATGAGGCTCTCGACCGCTTCGTCATCGTCGATGGGACCGACGATCGCCGCGCGATCGACATGTTCCGGACCTTCGTCGAGGACTTCGGCCCTGGCTATCTGGCCAACGATGCTGAACCGTCGTACGAGCGGGCAATGATCGGGGGGGTGCCGCGCCCGCTGGCAAGCACCGCGGACGCGACCCTCATCCCGATCCTCCTGCCGGAGTTCCTGAACGACTTCCTCGTGGCGACCTTCGAAGGCGAACCCGAGGACGCCCACCGCATCGCGGAGACGATGGGCCGGCTCGTCGGATACATGGCCCAGGACGGGCTGATCGACTCCCGGACCGTCCGGGTCGCGGGTGGTGTCGTTCGGCGCGCTGCGGACCAACTGCCACGAGCCATGGTCCTGGGCACCCTGCTCGCCCGCCAGGCGGACGGCGTCGACCGGAGCGTCGGGTTCGACCCCGCCAGCGTGGTCGACGGGATCCTGCGCATCGATCGGGTCCAGCCGGGGATGCTCTGGTTCTCGGGCGGCATCGGCCCGGTGCCCATCGGGGAAGCGGCCGGGCGCGTGGCGCAGGTGGGCTGGTGGGTCGACATCATCGTCGCGCCCAGGGGCGGGTTCTGGTACGTGCTGGAGGTCGGGTCTGTCTTCCCGGAGCGCATCACCCCCGTCGATCACGGGGACTGACTCCGGGATCCGTGACATGCGAGCTGTCACGACCCTGGGTCATCGTCGGTGACGGTCGGGCTGATCCCCCACCGGCCCGACCGACCATGGCCACCAGGCCGCCTCGGGGGATATCACGACCCGACGCTGGTCTCGAGCGCCCGGTATCGCAGCAGCGCGACCCCCGATCCGAACATCCGGGTCTCGACATGGCGCAGGTGCAGGGGCACCTCGAGCGTTGGGAAGAACGGCGTACCAGCCCCAGGACGACCGGTTGGACGTACAGCCGATACTCATCGACCAGGCCTCCTCGTTGAAGACCTGGTGCAGCTCATCGTCGATATGGACCCAGTCGAGCGACCCGTCCGGCGTGTTCACGAAGCCGTCGAGTGACACGGACATGGAGTAGATCAGCATGCCCATCCGATAGCCTCCTTGTACTCCGAACCGGGGATCTTGCACGATCCGCACGTCTGTTCGATTCTGGTGCACATGCGAAGCACCCCTGCTATACTCGCGCAGTTGCCCGAAGTGGGCGACGCTCCGCGTGGTCGACCCCCCTTCTCGAACGGACCGTGCGTCTGCTCTTGAGTTCGGGAAGCGTGAAAGGGCAACCATGTCCGCAGGTACCATCAAGAAGGTCGTTGCTGACCGCGGTTTCGGTTTCATCACCGCCGAGGACGGCAAGGACTACTTCTTCCATCGCAACGAGCTCGACTCGACCCTGGACTTCGATCGCCTGAATGGCGGCGAGCGCGTCTCGTTCGATGTCCAGCAGAGCCCCAAGGGCCCGCGCGCGACGCGCGTCAGCGCGGCCTGACCAGGCTGTCAGCCGGAGGCCGCGAGAGCGGCCTCCGAGCGAAGGGATCCCCGACCATCGGTCGGGGATCTCGTGATTCCCGAGGTCGTCGGGGTGACGGCCCGGCGCTCACGCAGTCGCCATGGCGAGCGGCTCCGGCAGTTCTGCCCGATCTCATCGGGATCTCAGCACCAGTGGCGTACCCTGCGATGGAGATGCACCTGCTGCTCGTGGAGGACGACGACCGGCTCCGCCGCGTCCTCAAGCGCCTGCTCGAGGAGCAACGGCACGTCGTGGACACCGCCGCAACGGGCGAGGAGGGCTACCTGGTCGCCAGTGCGCCGGGCCATGCCATCGAGGCGGTCGTGCTGGACATCGGATTGCCCGATATCAGCGGCCTGGAGGTCGCCAGGCGCCTGCGCGGGGACGGCAGCCAGGTCGCGATCCTGATGCTCACGGCGCGCGATACCGTCGGAGACCGGGTGACGGGACTGGACGCGGGCGCTGACGACTACCTGGTCAAGCCGTTCGCGTTCGCGGAGCTGTCGGCGCGCCTTCGGGCGCTCAGCAGGCGGTCCAGCGGCGGCGGCCGACGGCCCGAGCCACGGCTCAAGGTCGGCCCCATCATGCTCGACGAGACCCGGCGTCTGGTGACCATCTCGGACCGGCCCGTGGAACTCAGCCCGCGCGAGTTCTCGCTGCTGGAATGCTTCCTGCGGCATCCCGGCCAGGCCCTTACCCGGGACCAGTTGCTCGATCATGCCTGGCCGTTCGGCGTCGCGGTGACGCCCAACGCCGTGGACGCATACGTCCACTACCTGCGTGACAAGCTGGGAGATGCTGGCGGGATGATCCGCACCGTGCGGGGGATCGGGTACCGCCTCAGCGATGCTTGACGGCCGGCCACCGGAGGCCCGGGGGGACGACGGACCATCGGGGGCCCGGGGGGACGACGGCCGTCGCGAGGTCACCCGCCAGGAGACCGACGAGCAGGCACGCGATGCCCGGCTGGTCCGGGGTGTCCGCTGGCGACTGGTGCTGTTCAGCGGCGGCGCCACGCTCGTGGTCCTGCTCCTCCTCGGTGTCGCGATCTACACAGCTGTGTCCAACTCACTCACATCGCAGGGTATCGACCAACTCGATGAGCGCGCCCAGCCCATCGTGCAATGGGTCAAGAGCGGGGGCGCCGGACCGCCACCACTGAACCCGCGATTCGGCGGGCGGACCACGGGGACGCTCGCGTTGCTGCTCGACGGCGAGGATGAGGTCGAGGGCCAGGACTTCCGGGGGCAACTGATCGATGGGCTGCCCGACCAGGACAGCATCACGAGTGCCCGACGCAAAGGGAGGGATGTGCGGACGCTCAGCGCGCAGGGGTTCCCGCTTCGCATCCTCAGCGTGGCGACATCGACGCCCGATGGGACCCAGTACGTGACGCAGATCATCCAGGACCGCACGGCAGAGCAGGAGACGCTGGACTCGCTGCTCCAGGTCCTCGTCGGTGGGGGCGTGCTGGCACTCGTGTTGGCGAGCATGCTCGGAGCCGCGTACGCGACCCGTGCGCTGGTGCCCATCCGGGCGTCGCTCCACGCGCAGCGGGAAGCACTCCGTCGCCAGCGCGAGTTCGCTGCGGACGCGAGCCACGAGCTGCGGAC
>JBBSOS010000005.1:0-20940 GCA_038259505.1 Candidatus Limnocylindrales bacterium
GACGGTGGCCCACCCGATGGTCAAGTCCACGTTGTTCCAGTACTCCGCGCAGACGATCTCCCGCGGCTTCAGGTGGTGCAGCTCATCGCCCGGTCCCTCTGCAACTCGGAGCGTGGCTTCGCCGGGCCAGATCGTGCGGGCGTGGACACGTTCCGGTCCCGTCTCCAGCAGCTGTGCGACGTCCGCGGATGGACGCGTCGCCGCCGGGATGATCTTAGTCGCGAGCCAGCGCGGTGGTTCTGTGTCCGTGTCGGGTCGCCGGTCACCACTGAGGGTCATCTCGATGTGCATCAACTCGATACCACTCCGGACCAGCCCCGCCGAAAGAAACGTACCTGCTGCCGGACCAGCGGGTGGCTCGGGATCCACTCTGATCCGCCCATCACGGACCGGCCACCCCATGACCTCCCGCCCCATCGACGTGTAGGCGAACTCATCTGCATACATATAGGTCGGATAGTCGCCTGCGACCTCGCCCCGTCGGACGGGGAACGCGATAACCGCCTCCCGGAACGGTGTCCATTCGCCCGCTCCACCGCCCACGGACCGAAGCGCGTCGTGTCGCATGTCCCAGAATCGCGCCCGGACGATTGGATCGTCGTCCATGTCCAGGCCAACCGGGATGTGTCGCCGCGCCTCGTCGGGATCAGCCAGGTGGTAGCCGATGGCGAGCGTACGCCCATGCATGCGCCATGGCGGGGGACCGTATGCGATCGACCTGCCACGTTCGGTGATGGGTGTGCCGGAACCGGGGGACACCGTGACGCGCCGGTCCGTCATCCCGCGATGGCCTCGATGCCACCCCAGGCGGTCCAGCCACCGTCGATGGTCATGACCTCCGCGGTGATACCGCTCGCTTCGTCGCTGATCAGGAACAGCACCGCTTCAGCGATCTCCTCCGGTGTCCCGAACCGGCGCATCGGGGCACGATTGGTGAACACCTCGCGGCTGGCCAGGCCCCGGCTGAACACGTACTCGTTCAGGGGTGTCTCGATCTGGCCAGGGTTGATACCCACCACCCGGATGCCGTGCCGTGCCCATTCCACACCGAGGACCTGGGTCAACGAGATCGCGCCGGCCTTGGCGGGTGTATACAGGGCCCGCTTCGCCCAGCCGCCGATACCGGCCATCGAACAGATGTTGACGATCACGCCACTCCCCTGCGGGATCATCGTCCGCGCCACGGCCTGGCTGCACAGGAACATCCCCTTGAGCATGACCCCATAGACCCTGTCCCAGTCCGCCTCCGTGACATCCTCGGACGGTCCACCCGCGGCCACACCCGCGTTGTTCACGAGGATATCCAGCCGTCCATACCGGGTCACGAGGTCGTCGGCCATCGCCTCGATGGCAGCCTTGTCCCGGACGTCGACAACATAAGGATGGGCTCGACCGCCAGCAGCGGTGATCGCGTCCGCCGTCTGGCGACCCGTCCCGGGGTCGATCTCGGCGACGCCAACGATGGCGCCTTCACCTGCCAGAGCCCTGGCGAACGCCTCGCCCATCCCCTGGCCCGCCCCGGTCACGATAGCGACACGGTCCGCCAACGACGCTTGAACCAACGTGCCCCTGCCCCTCTGCGCTCCGGAGGTCGCACGCACGGCCCCTCGGCCATGGTATCACTGGTCAGACCGGTCTCATGGCTCATTCCGGCCCACGACCCTGGTCATCTGGAGAAGTGACCAGGCAACCGACCGTTGCCGTGTCGCATCGTCAGGCACCGGGGCGCTTCTGGAACAGTTCGACCGGATAGCCGTCCGGATCGACCATGTAGCACGACCGGGCACCAGCGTTTGGCCCCGCCGTGATGTCGACCACGTGCTCAGATCGGGCCCGGAAGCCCATGGCCACCAGTCTTGCGTGCATGGCCGCCACGTCGTCGACGGAGAGGCACAGATGACCCGCGCCAACGTCACATGGGCGCGATGCGGCGGACAGTCGCTCGATGCCTCGGTACTCCAGCAGCTCCACGAACCCGCCGCCCGGGATGCGCAGGTAGACGGCGCGGATGCTCTCGTGGTCCAGGCCCAGCACGGTGTTCAGGTACGGTGCATCCAGGACCCGATCGAACTCCTGCTCAAGACCCAGTCCCTCCCCGTAAAAGCGGAGCGAAACATCCATGTCCCTGACGGTGATGCCGCCATGGAAGAAGCCTGTGATCGCTGGCACTCCACCACTCCTCAGATCGGGCCCACACCGCCGCGCGGCGAGCATGTGACCTGTTCGACAAGGGTAGGGTTCGGGCGGTATCGGCAGCTGGCGCAGCAGGGGATGATCGAATGGCACAGGATCTGCAGGCAGGCGTGGCACGACGATCGATCGATCCGCCCATGGGTATCCCCACCGGCGGCTACTCATCACGAGACAGCCTCGTCGAGAGCATCGATGAGCCGCTGAGCGTCACGGTCCTGGTCCTGTCCGGCCTCGGCACCACCGTCGCCATCGCGGCCATCGACCTGTGCATGGTCCCCCAGGACGTGGCCATGGGATGGCGGCGATCGGTAGCGACCGCGATCGGTTGCCGACCCGACGATGTGCTCCTCAACCTCAGCCATACCCACAGCACCGGGGCGCTGCTGCGGACGCAACCCGAGTTCGCCGATCAGGCTGCACTGCTGATGAGCTACCAGACCATGCTCGGCGAGCGACTCGTCCAGGCGGCCGTGGCAGCGGCGGAGGACCAGCGCCCGGCCCGGATCGGGGCGGGGTCGGGGACCAGCGATGTCGCGGTCCAGCGACGCGAGCGCGGTCCCGATGGGTACGTGTTCCTGGGTGAGGTTCCCGATGGACCAACCGACCCCGTCGTCGGGGTGGTCCGGGTCGACGACCTGGACGGCCGCCCGATCGCCATCCTGGGCGCATACGGCTGCCACACGGTGACGGTGGGGCCGAATGCCAAAGTGGCGTCGCCCGACTTTCCGGGTCCGATGCGACGCATGGTCGAGCAGACACTGGGTGGCATGTGCCTGTTCCTCCAGGGCGGCGGCGGCGACATCATGCCCTGCTGGGGCATGGCGGTCGAGGTGGATGGCACCGACAACAAGGACCGCATCGGTCGGATGCTGGGTGCCGAGGTCGTCCGAGTGGCATCCACCATCCGCACGGCCACGCAGCGAGGCGACCGCGTCTCGATGCCCTCCCTGAATGGTCCGGGCCTGACCATGCGGCCGATGGTGCCGGTCACGGGACCCACGTGCACCGCGCTCGCCGCACACAGCGACACCGTGGTGCTCGGCCTCGTGGACCTGCCGTCGCTCGAGACAGCGACGCGGATCCGGACCGAACGTCACGAGGACCTTGAGCGTGCCCTCGCGGACGAGAACCCACGTGGCCTGCGGATCGCGCGCAGGTTCGTGGCGTGGTCGGAGGAGCTGGTGCGCGCGGTCGAGACCGGCGACCGGACCCGGACGATCGAGATCCAGGCGATCCGGGTCAATGACATCGCGTTCACCGGCATCGCCGCGGAGGTCTTCTCCGCCACCACGAAGCAGATCCGGCAGACATCTCCATTCCTGCACACGGTCCCGCTGGGATACTCCAATGGGGTGCTCAGCTACCTGCCGACAGCCGCCGACTACCCCGCGGGCGGCTGGGATGTAGCCGACCGATACCGCATACCGGACATGGTCTTCCAGGCGTACCTGCTCCCGGTCGCGCTCGCACCGGACTCCGAGGCGCGCGTCGTCCATGCCGTGGGGTCGATGCTCGCCGACCTGGACAACTAACCGGTAGCCGTCGGCTCGTCCCGCGCTGCGGCGCCCCGCGGCGGCTGTCCGCCGCCTGCGTACCCGGCCACCGGGTGATCGGACCGGCGGGGCCATCCCGGGCACGTCCATCGGGGACATTGCCCCGACATCTGACTCGCCGGTCGGGTGGATCATGCGCTGACCGGCTGAAGTGACCGGTGAGCCGGGTCCAGAGGGCCCGATCCCGGGCCTCCACGGTCCGATCAGCCGCCTGGCGGGCAGATAGGCGCGGGCCAGCCGGCGGGCACGACCCGACGGTCTGATCCTTCGCTGCCCGGGCGATCGCGTCGCACGGGTGATCGCGCCGGCCACAACTGCCTGAGATGTGCCGGATCCAGGTGTCGTTTCCAGGGCATCGCGCGTGCTACCATGCCCGTGTCAACAGTCAACATGGCGTGATTCTCAACTTGGTGCCTTCCGGCTGCGCGTCCGGCCGACCGGCCCACGAAGACAGTCGGCCAAGGACGACAGTCGAGGCGCGCCAGCGGCTTGGGACATAGCGCGGTCGACGTGTCCGACGTGACTCGGGAGAGGCGTGTGACAGCAACAGGGAACCTGGGCTTTGGGGTCAACCTCAACAACCGGGAGCCGCTCATCGCACCGGGCTACGGCGTGCCCCAGCTGCTGGACCTGTCCGAGACGGTGGAAGGCCTCGGCTTCGACTCCGTATGGGTGGGCGACAGCCTCTTCTCGAAGCCTCGCTACGAGTCCATGGCGCTGTTGTCCGCGCTGTCACAGCGCACGAAGCGGGTCAAGCTCGGCACCGCGTGCATCGTGACATCGTCACGCAACCCCCTGTATCTCGCCCTGGAATGGGCCACGCTGGACGTGCTGTCCGGTGGCCGGACCATCTTCGGGCCCTGCGCGGGCAATCCCGAGGAAGGCGTCCGTCGGGAGTTCGAGGCGCTCGGTCTGGACTTCGACAAGCGATTTTCCATCTTCGAGGAAGGGCTGGAGGTCGTTCGCCGCCTGTGGACGGACGGCACGGTGACCCATCACGGCGCCCAGTACGACTACGACGCGATCTCGTTCTATTCGGGCACCGAGATGGGCCCGCTCATGCCCATCCAGCGACCGCCGCCGTTCTGGATCGTGTCCAACCCCAGGCTCGTGACGGACGCCGCGGACGAACGGATGGTGCGCACCATGAAGACCGCCTGCCGGCGCATCCTCAGGTATGGCGACGGCTGGATGACCTGCTGCCGGGCGCAGCATCCGGAGGAGCTCGTGGAGCAGCTCGGATACCTCGATGAGGTTGCCGCCGAGACCGGCGACGACGCCGGCCGGCTCACGATCTCCTACCAGGTGACGCTCAACATCGGCGATTCCGAGGATGCGGCGCGGAGCGCATTCGGTGACTACATCGGCCAGTACTACCCCGAGCTGTCCAAGGCGACCAGGCTCGACAACTGGGGCCCGGTGGGCTCACCTGACCAGATCATCGACTGGTTCCGGACCTTCGCGGAGGCGGGGGTCGACCATTTCATCTGTCGCTTCGGCTCGCTCGACCAGTTCGGGCAGGTGGAGCGGTTCGCCCGCGAGGTGCTGCCGGCGCTGCGCGAGGTCCAGCCTGGCGTCGGCCGGGCGTAGGGAGGTTCACGCGATGGTGACCCAGGGCAAGCTCCGGGAGCACGCGGAGCTCATCGTCGATACCTGCTTCACCGTCGAGCAGGGCGACACCGTGACCATCATCACCGACGACGACCACGCCCATCTGGCGAAGGTCGTCGCCGAGGTGGCCGCCGAGCGGGGCGGCTGGCCCGTCATCATGAACAACGAGACACAGGTCGCGCGTGGCCTCGCAGATACGCTGTTCCCGATGGCCCCGCCCAAGAACCTGCACGACGCGATGCTCGCTGCGGACGAGATCATCATCATGACCAACCTCGAATGGGCGAACCGCTTCGCCCATGTGTCAGCGGTCAAGGAGTCCTGCGCCAACAACGTCAAGATCGCCTCCATCGAGGGGGGCATGGGCGATTGGGACATCACGGTCGGCGACATCATGGCTTCGACCGACCGCGCGGTCGCCGCGATGAAGAAGCTCGAGGGCGTCAAGACTTGCCGGGTGTGGACTCCCGAAGGCACGGACGTGACGGTCTCCATCGCGGAGCGTCCGCCGCTCCAGGTGACACCCATCCGCCAGCGCGGCTGGATGATGGGCCCCCTCCCTCTCTGGGGTGAGGTGGCGTATGCGGCGGTCGAGAACGCGACCAACGGGGTCATCGCGGTGACGGGCAACATGCTGGGCATCGGCGTCGACGTCGTGAGCAGCCCCATCTACTGGCACGTCAAGGATGGCAAGGTCGTCAAGATCGAGGGCGAGCGGGACGCGAAGGAGTTGGCGCGCGTCACCGAGGGCGTGCCCAACGTGGACATCGTGGCCGAATTCGCCTTCGGCACGAGCGCCATCTCCCCGTTCGGATCGCCGTCCGAGAAGGGACGCATCGGCAACGTCCACTTCGCCATGGGCGACAACAAGAACGCCTATCCCGGTGGGCAGAACTCCTGCCGGCTGCACCTCGATGGAGTGGTCCGAAATGCCACCCTCGAGATCGTCGAAGGCGGCCGGGGTGGCTATATCGTCCGCGACGGCCAGTGGGAGGTCTGACCCGGTGGCACAGCCGAGCCAGGAACCTCGGGGCGAACCGGCAACGCAGGGCGTGGCGGTCGTGCCACTGGGCGACGTACCCCGCGTGGAGCTGCCCGGGGGCAGCTGGAGCCGGGTCATCCTGAATGGCGAGCGGGTCGGTTCATCGACGGCGCTCGGCTACTCCAGCTTCGCGATGGGGACCTCGACGGCGATGCTGTCCCACGCTACCGAGGAGCTGGCCTACGTGCTCACTGGAACGGGCGAGTTGCGCCTGGACGACGCGGTGGTCCCGTATCGTCCGGGTGAGGCGCTCTTCATCCCTGCTGGTGTCTGGCACGCGGTCGTGAACACCGGCAACGAACCAGTCACGATGGTGTTCACGTTCCCGCATCCGGACTACCCGCCCACCGAACGCAGGGACGAGGGCCCGTGAACCCGCTCGAGCGGCTGCGGACCGACGTGGCGCTCGCGTGTCGTGTCGTGGCGCTGGAGGGGTACGTCGACCTGACCCTGGGCCACGTCAGTGCCCGTGAGCCGGGCAGCCGCACCGTGTGGATCAAGCGCAAGGGCGTGGCACTCGATGAGGTCGAGGCTTCCGATGTCATCGCGCTCGATCTGGATGACCCCGAAGCGCTGTCGTCGCCCGACTACCACCTCGAGTCGGTCATGCACGCCGAGGTCTACCGGGCACGCGATGACGTCAACTCGGTCATCCACGGCCACCCGCTGTACGGCACGGCCCTGGGTGCGTCGGATGCGACGCTCGCGCTCCTGACCCATGACGCGGTCCTGTTCACCGATGGCCTCGGCATCTACGAGGAGGGGCCGGCGCTGGTCACGGAGGCCAGCCAGGGCCGGGCGGTAGCTGCGGCCCTCGGCGGCCGGCGCGCCGCGCTGCTTCGCAATCACGGGGTGGTCATCGCTGCCGAGGATGTCCGCTGGGCGGTGCTGACCGCGGTCACGCTCGAACGGGCCATCCGGTTCCAGTCGATCGTGGCGTCACTGGGCCAGGGCATGCCGATCCCCGCCGAGTCCGCACTGATCCTGCGGCCGCAGAAGTATCAGGACCGCTTCCTCGACGAGTACTGGGCCGCGTGGGTGAGACGCGTGGACCGAGCGCGGGGCCCCGAGGGAGCCGGTGTTCGGAAGCAGGGTTCGGGTTGACGATGCGGGTCTCCCCGGTGCTCAACGGCCAGGTCACGACGCTCGAGATCGAACCACAGGACCTGCTGCTCGACGTGCTCCGCGACCGCCTCGACCTGACGGGCGCCAAGCGTTCCTGTGACGTCCAGGTCTGCGGCACCTGCACCGTGCTGGTCGACGGACTGCCGGTCAGCGCCTGCACCTACCTGGCCGCCGAGATCGACGGACGCGAGGTGCTCACCATCGAAGGCCTGCGCGAGTTGCCCGCGTTCGAGGCGATCTCGGATGCGTTCGGGCGCCACGCGGCGGTCCAGTGCGGGTTCTGTACGCCCGCGATGGTCCTCACCATCCACGCGCTGCTGGCAGCCGGCGATCTGACCGACGCGACCGCCATCCGGCAGGGGCTCGCGGGCAACCTGTGTCGCTGCACCGGGTATCGGGCGATCGTGGACGCCGTGGTCGACCTCACAGCCGACCAGTCCGCTCCTGGCGAGTCCGCCGGTGGCGAGCTCGCCGCGGCCGGCACCGGATGACCATCGAGGCGCCCCGGCGCCGGGTTGTCGCCACGCCCCAGATCGGTCGTTCCATGCGTCGCGTGGATGCCGACGACAAGCTGCAGGGCGTCGCGAGCTATGTGGGCGACATGAGCGTGCCCCGGATGCTCCACGGCAAGGTCCTCCGGAGCCCGGTCCCCCACGCCCGCATCGTGTCCATCGACACGACCGGCGCACTGGAGATGCCCGGCGTGATGGCCGTCCTGACAGGTGCCGACCTGCTCGATATCGATCCGTACTGGGGCCACGCGATCAAGGACCGACCCATCGTGGCCATCGACCTGGTGCGCTTCGCGGGCGAGCCGGTCGCCGCGGTCGCAGCCGTCGATGCCGCGATCGCCGAGGCAGCGGTTCGCCAGATCGTGGTCGAGTACGAGGACCTGCCCGTCGTGGGCACCATCGACGAAGCGCTGGCCCCGGACAGCCCGTTGGTCCACGATGGCGAACTCCGCGCCGGCCTGTTCCACGGACTGGGCACGCTGCCCGAACGCGATGGCAACATCTGCTACCGCTACGGCATCGACCGTGGGCAGGTCGACGACGTCTTCGCCGGTGCCGAGATCGTGGTCGAAGGCGACTACACGTTCCCGGGCGTCTATCAGTACGCCATGGAGACGCACAGCGTCATCGCGCAGTGGGACGCGGACGGCATCACCATGTGGGCGACCTGCCAGCACCCGTTCCTGGTGCGTGCCGAGATCGCGTCCCTGTTCGACGTGCCGCTGGGCAAGGTGCGCGTCATCGTGCCCTACCTCGGTGGCGGCTTCGGCAGCAAGTCATACACCAAGATGGAACCCATCACGGTCGCCCTCGCGCGCAAGGCGGGCAGACCCGTGAAGATCGTCAACGCGGTCTCCGAGTCGATGGTCACGACGCGCAGGCACGGCGCCCGGATCCACATGCGCACCGCGGCCGACAGCAGCGGTACCCTGCTCGCGCGCGATGTGGCCATCGCCTTCGACACCGGAGCGTATGCCGACAACGGCCCACGGGTGACTGCGACGGGCGGGGATGCGGCTCCGGGCCCCTATCGCTGGTCGGCTATCCGGGTCGACGCCCAGTGTGTGTACACCAACACGGCACCTTCTGGCTCCTACCGGGCGTTCGGCGCCTCTCACGTCCAGTGGGCCGGCGAGATGCAGGTGGATGAGGTCGCCCGACGTGCCGGCCTCGATGCGCTGGAGGTCCGACGTCGCAACCTGCTCCGACCCGGCGAGCAGGTCCGGCCGGGTGGCAAGCCGCTCGACGCGGACCTCATCGGTGACGTCGAGCGGGTGGCCGCGGCGCTTGGCTGGCACGATCCCAAGGCGCCTGACATCGGGCGTGGCCTGTCGGTGGGACTGCTCGCTGCGGGCGCCCATCCGGTATCCAGTGCGGTCGTGCGGCTGGAGGCCGATGGCGAAGCGATCGTGCTTGTCGGTTCCACCGAGATGGGCCAGGGTCAACGCACAGCGTTCGCCCAGATCGCGGCCGAGGTCCTGGGCCTGGCTGCAGAGCGGGTGCGCTGCATCGGCACCGATACCCGGTTCACGCCGTATGACCGTTCCACGGGTGCGAGTCGGTCCACGACCCTCGCCGGTCTCGCCGTGCAACGGGCCGCCCAGCAGGTGCGCACCGACCTGCTCGATATCGCAGCGCTCGTCTGGCCCGGACGTGACGAGGCGATCGAGCTCATCGATGGTTCGGCCCGGTGCGGCGACGACCACCAGACCTACCCCGAGCTCATCGCCCGGCGATTCGGCCTGTCCGGTGGCCAGCTCATCGGCGAGGGCGGTGTGCATCCCGAGGGTTCAGGCTCGTACGCCGAGGGGCCGGTGTTCTGGGAGGTCTGCATCGGCGGCGCCGAGGTCGCGCTTGACCGGGACACCGGCGCCTTGACCGTGACCCGCACCGCGACCGTCGCCGATGTGGGCAAGGCCATCAATCCTCAGCTCGTGGAGCGCCAGGACGAGGGCGCGACGATGCAGGGCATCGGCAACGCGATGTTCGAGGAGATGGTCTTCAGCGACGGCCTGCTGCTCAATGACGACCTGCTCGAGTACCGCATCCCGAGCACGCTGGACCTGCCGGCTCGCTCGAGCTGCGTCATCGTCGAGAACGGCGATGGACCCGGGCCGTTCGGGGCCAAGGGCTGTGGCGAGGGTGCCTTCGCAGGCATCATCGGCGCACTGGCGACAGCGGTCGCCGATGTGGGCGTACCCATGCACGAGCTGCCGCTCACCCCGGAGCGGGTCTGGAAGCGCATCCAGGAACTGACACCACCGATGGACAAGGAGGCACGACGATGACCAGGTTCAACACGGTCGCAGTGATGGGCACCGGCACCATGGGCCCGGGTATGGGTGCCGTCCTGGCACGCGCCGGCCACCAGGTCGCCCTGTATGACTCGAGCACCGAGGCATTGGAGCGCGCCAAGGCCGGCTACGAGCTGGCCTGGAGCGTCCTGGACCGCCTGGAGACCCCAGCCGTCGAAGGGGGCTCGGTGCGCTACGCGAGCGATGTGGCCGACGCGCTGGCGGGCGCGGAGTTCGTCATCGAGGCCATCCCCGAGAACCTCGAACTCAAGCAGCGGGTCTATGCCGAGTACGAGCAGCATGTCGGACCCGATGTGATCCTCGCTTCCAACACGTCGGGCATCCCCGCGACCAGGATCGCCGCCAACCTGCAGCACCCGGAGCGGGTCATCGTGACCCATTGGTCCAACCCACCGCATCTCATCCCGATGATCGAGATCGTGCCCGGTGAGCAGACCCACCAGGCGACCATCGATGGCGCGACGGCGCTCGTGCACGACATCGGCTACTACCCCTGCCTGCTCAAGAAGGAGGTACCCGGGTTCGTCGAGAACCGCGTCCTGTACGCGATCATGCGCGAGTGCCTGGCGCTCGTGGACGAGGGCGTCGTGGGCATGGAGGAACTGGATCTCAACGTGAAGTGGGGCATCGGCTACAAGCTCGCGGTCATCCCCCCGATGCAGCTGCTGGACATGGCGGGCATGGACATCTATACCGCGGTGGCCTCGTACCTCAACCCCGATCTGTCCAACACCACGGAGGTCTCGCCAACCATCGGGGCACAGGTCGCCAAGGGTCGTCTGGGCCTGAAGACCAAGGGAGGCCTGTTCGACTACACCGATGAGCAGGTCGCGGCGCTGCGCGCACAGCGAGGCGCGTCGCTGGTCAAGGTCCGCAAGGCGCTCGAATAGGTCGTCCCAGCATCCAAGGGAGCTGACATGAAGATCTATCTCCTGGACCTCGGCTCACTGGTCATCGATCGATCCGACGTGCTGTGGCACATCGATGTCGGCACCCCGGTGCGGTTCCCGGTGTATGGCGTGTACATCGACCATCCCGAGGGCAGGTTCCTGTTCGACACGGGGTACGACCTCGATCACGTGAATGCGGTCCTGCCCTTCGAGCTGCCGGAGCAGACGTCCCAACAGACCCTGCCGGCCCAGCTCGCACTGTGCGGCACCAGCCCGGACGCCATCGACTACGTCATCAACTCCCACTTCCACTTCGACCACGTGGGCGGCAACAAGCACTGCACGAACGCGACGCTCGTGACCCGAAAGGATGAGCTCCGCTCGGGCCTCGTCCCGGAGCCGTTCGAGCGCCTCGGCTATTCCGACCTCACCTTCCAGTGGCCCGGGCAGAAACGGGAGTTCATCGAGGGCGACACGGAGATCGCCCGCGGACTCACCCTCTTCGACACGCCCGGCCACACCATCGGTCACCTGTCGCTGCTCGCCGAGCCCGAGGGTCGACGGCCGATGATCTTCTGCGGTGACGCGGTCTACACGTTCGAGACGCTCGAGCGGATGATCATCGGGGGCTTCCACCTCGATCCTGTCAAGTCCATCAGCGCGCTCAAGCGCATCAAGGCGATGGCGAAGGCGCACGACGCGGAGATCTTCCCATCGCACGAGATGGCGCCCTGGCTCGATTGGCAGCACGCGCCCGACTTCTATGGCGCCTAGGAGGTATCCCATCAGATGAAGCTCCAGGACCGCGTCGCGATCGTGACCGGCAGTGCCCAGGGCATCGGGCGTGCCATCGCTGACAAGTTCGCTGCCGAAGGCGCCAAGGTCGTCGTCGCGGACATCGACGGATCGGGCGCCACAGCGGCGGCCGCCCAGATACCGGGCGCCGTGGCAGTGACCGTCGATGTCTCGGATCCCGATCAGGTCTCCTCACTCGTTGCGAAGACGGTGGCCACGTTCGGTACCCTCGACATCCTGGTCAACAACGCCGCGATCGTGCCGTTCATCGCGTGGGACGACATCGACTTCGCGGAGTGGCGCCGGATCATGGCCGTCAACCTCGACGGCGTCTTCCTCACCTGCCGGGCGGCCTCGGACGAGATGCGCAAGCACGGCTATGGACGCATTGTGAACATCGCCTCGAACGTGGTGCTGGCCGGCACGCCGAACCTCGCCCACTACGTTGCCTCCAAGGGTGGCGTGTTCGGCTTCACCCGGGCTCTCGCCACGGAGCTGGGCAAGTACGGCATCACGGTCAACTCCGTCGCGCCAGGGCTGACCGAGACGGAGGGAACGCTCGCGTCACCCCACGCGGATGCGTTCGATTTCGTCCAGTCGCTCCAGGCCATCCCGCGCCGAGGCGTGGCCGGCGACATCGCACCGGCGGTGGCGTTCCTGGCTTCGGAGGAGGCCGCATGGGTCACCGGTTCCATGCTGGTGGTCGACGGCGGCCACACCCGACACTGATGGCGGACCTGCCGGTCACCCGTATGGGCACGATCCTGGCGGTCTCTGACGTATCTCGGTCGGTGGGGTTCTATCGCGACCGGCTGGGGGTCAGCGTGGTGGCGACGTATGACGACCCACCGTATGCGACGCTCGTCCGCGATGGTGTCCGACTGTCGCTCGCCGAGCAGGGACACGCGGCGCAGGACCGGCCGGGTGTGACCCTGAGCGTGCCGGCCGACCCAGCGCAGCAATCGGTTGTCTTGGTGCTCGAGGTCGCGGATGCGCGCAGGGCCCATGCGGCGCTCGCTGTCGACGGTGTCCCGTTCCTGGCCGAGCCCTATGCGCCACCCTGGGGCGGCCTCCGGTTTTTCGTGGTCGACCCCGATCGCTACCTCGTGGAGATCGAACAGCCATGAGGGCGGTCGTGCTCGCGGGCGCCGGCGATGTCCGGGTGCTGGAGGTACCCGGACCGGTCGTTGCGGACGCGCGGGACGCGATCGTGCGGGTGACGACGACCGCCCTGTGCGGCGCCGACCTGTTCCCGTTCCATGGCCATGTCCCGGGATTCGAGGACGGCACCGTCCTCGGCCACGAGTTCGTGGGCGTGGTGGAGACGGTCGGCTCCGGCGTCTCGTCGGTGGCCGTCGGCGACCGGGTGGTCTCGACCAGCACCGTGTCCTGCGGTGCCTGCGCCCACTGCCGTGCGGGACGATCGTCCCAGTGCCCCGAGCGTGCCCTGTTCGGCTACAGCGGGGTCTACCGGCAGCTCCACGGCGGCCAGGCGGAGATGGTCCGGGTGCCCATGGCCGACCGGTGCCTGCGGGTCCTGCCCGATGACATCCCCGATGAGGCGGCGGTGTTCCTCGCCGACATGCTGCCGACGGGCTACAGCGCCGTGCGGCGGGGCGACATCACCCTGGGTGATGTCGTGGTCGTGGTCGGCTGCGGCACGGTCGGCCTGATGGCGATCCTGTTCGCCGTGCGCGTCGCACGGACCGTCATCGCGGTCGATGGCATCCCGGACCGGCGCGAGCTGGCGGCTCGGTTCGGCGCGCACGCGGTGGCGCCTGACGATGCGGCGACGGTCGTCGCGGAGGCCACTGACGGGCTCGGCGCGGACGCGGTCATCGAGGCCGCCGGCAGTGCCGGCGCCCTGACGGCGGCACTCCGGTACGCGCGCGGCCAGGGCACGGTCTCGGTGGTCGGCGCCCATTTCGAACCGGACTATCCGCTCGACAACGGGCTCATGTTCGAACGCGAGCTGACGCTCCGGGTGACATGGGGTCACCCATTCGACGACCGCGATCGGATCCTGTCCATGATCCGGTCCGGTGGCCTGGATCCCACACCGGCCATCACACACCGCTTCCCGCTGTCCGATGCCGCGGAGGCCTACCGGGCCTTCGACGCCCGCGAGGCTACCAAGGTGCTGCTCACGCCTTGATCGCATCGGGGGGCCCAAGCGCACCGTTGGCAGAACGGCGTCGGCGGCCGCGAGGCACCTGGACATCAGAAGGTCTGACATCATGACGTGGATAGGCGTACGACCTTGACCATCGATGAGGACCTGGCGCACGCGCATGGAGAACGGACGCGGCTGACGGGGAACAGCTTCAAGCAGGTCGTCAACGACGCTCTGCGAGCGGGCCTCCGTGCTGACGGGCAGCCTGCAGATCCGATGCCGCCGTTCCACGTCACGCCCAAGCCGGGTGGATTCCGCTCCGGTGTCGACGTGCTGCGACTCAATGAGCTGTACGACAAGCTCGAGACCCACGAGTACAGCTCACGGCCGTCGGTACGCCCAGCGAAGCGGTGATCATCCCTGCCGTCCAGTGAGGTCGGCTCTCTTGGCACGCACGGTAGCAAACAACGCAAGGGCCATCATCCCGACCACGATGAGTGGCACGATCAGCGCCCACAGGGCGAGCTCAGCTGCGCCACGGTCTGTTACGCCACCCCAGTGGCCGCCGATGTCGTAGTACATGCGCACGGTGGTCGGCCCGGGGACACCCAGCAGGTCGAACGCGACCGTGGCTCGATGGCCGGACGTGTTGGTCGCGGCCGCGGGACCGGGTCGCACATGCGCTGAGACGACCAACGGATGGAAGGGCGCCAACCCGCGGGACCGTGACGCGACGACGGTGTCCCGGCATACATCCGCCGTGAGTGCCGGATCACATGTCACCCGAAGGGGCGCGACCGACGATGCTGCTGCCGCGATCATCACGACCAGCAGCCCGCCCAGGACCGGCGCGGCCAGCCACCACGTGCGTGTCAGGCGGCGGCCGCCGACCGCGGAGTCATCGCCCGGGTCGCCGCCTCGCGAATGCACCGGGTGACCATGACCTGCACCAGGTGGTGCTTGTAGTCGTCGGAGCCGTTGGAGTCGGTGACCGGTTCGCTCGCGTCCGCAGCCGCGAGTCCACAGGCGGCAAGTGCCCCGGGATCGGGATCAGACCCGGGCTGGCCCACGACGTGGACGGCGGCGCCATCCACGAGGACAGGGGCCACGCCCACCGAACCCACGGCCACACGCGCCTCCGCGATGAGCCCGTCCTGGACCCGGACCAGACAGCAGACGGTCGCGGCCGGTCGCTCGTGGAACGCGAAGCGGTGATGGACCATGGCTGCGTCATCGCCGATCGCCGGCAGGTCGACCGCGACGAGCACGTCGCGGGGTGCCAGGGCCGTCTCGTACGGTCCCGTGGTGAACTCGCTCATGGCCACGCTGTGGCGCGTATCGCCGGTACCGATGATCAGCCGCGCGTCCGCAGCGAGGAGGAAGGTCGCCGGGTCGGAATGGGGATCGGCGAAGGACAGGTTGCCACCCAGGGTGCCGACGCTGCGCACCCGGATGTTGGCGATCACGCCTTCCAGACGAGCCAGCTCCGGCCAGCCGGTGCGGACCGGCGCCGACCGCTCGATCTGGCGATGGGTCACTGCGGCACCGATGCGCAGCCTGCCGTCCTCGACCGTGATGCCGTGCAGCTCCTCGATCGGCTTCACGTCGACGAGATGACCGTAGGCCGCGAAGCCGAGCTTCAGGAGCAGCAGCAACTCCGTGCCACCAGCGTAGATGACGGCATCATCGGCTAGCTCCGACAGGAGCCCGGCCGCCTCCGCGACGGACCCGGCACGATGCAACTCGAACGGCGCGAGTGCGGTCATGGTTCCGACAGCGAGGCCATGGCGGCCTCCAGGCCGGCTCCGAGGTCAACCCGCGCGCCCATGTCCGCGAGCGACCGGCCGACCGCTGCCAGGCCCGCGACCATCCACATCGGGCGAGCCGTGTTGCCCATGTGACCGATGCGCACGAGGTTCCCTGCGTTCTGTCCGGCAGACAGTTGCACGCCGTACCGGGCGCGGACATGGTCCCGGACCGCGATGTCGGTGAGCCCATCGGGGACCGCGATGGACGTCACGGATGCCGCCGTGATGTCATCCGACGCTGCCCAGACCCGGAGGCCCATGGCACGGACCCCGGCGCGGCAGGCGCGCGCGATCCGCGCATGGCGTGCCTGGACCGCATCCAGGCCCTCGGCGAGCATCAACTGCGCGGCTGCCGCCACGCCGTTGAGGTCGGACACGGACGGCGTGAACGGGAAGCGGCCTTCCCTGTGCCACACCTGGCGCCAGTCGGTGAGCGACAGGAAGGAGCCTGTCGGGGCGCCCGGGTTGGCGTCGATGAGTGCCCACGCCTGCTCGCTGACGGCCATCAGCGACATGCCCGGAGGCCCGCCGAGGCACTTCTGGGGGCCCGCCACGAGCAGGTCCAACTGCCATGCCTCGCTCTCCAGCTCGATGCCGCCGAGTGAGGCGACGCAATCGACCACCGTGACCACGCCACGCTCGCGGCACGACTGCCCGATCTCGCGCACGGGGTTCAACGTCCCCGATGGGGTCTCGCAGTGGACGACGGACACCACCCGGATACCCGGATGCGTGTCAAGGTACTCGCCGACGGCAGCGGCGGTCACAGACTCGTTGTAGGGGACCGTGATCTCGTGCAGGTCGGCACCGAGGGCCGACAGCCAGTATCCGAAGCCCTTGCCGAACACACCGGACACCAGGTTCAGGACGGGCATGCCGCTGGTCACCAGGGCCCTGGCGGCCGCCTCGAGTCCCAGCACGGCCTCACCCTGCATGAGGATGATCTCGTGGCTGGACGTCCGGAAGATGCGCGCGAGCATCTCCTCCGCGTGCCGGAAGTGCTCCTTGAACACCGGGTCGTAGTGGTACATGACGGGTGCCGCGAGTGCAGCCCGGACCTCGGGATACACGTCGTTCGGTCCAGCGCTGAGGGTCAGGTCAGCACGCTCCATGGTCAGCTCCTTGTTTGGGTCCGTGGTCGTCATGGCGCGGGTCCGGGACCGAGCGAGCCGTGGGCCGACTGCTCACGACGTGCCTCCGGTCCTGTCGTCGGCTGGAGGCTCGACCTCGTCCGTGGCAGGCTCGACCGCATCGGAGCGACGACCGAACCGACGCAGGGAATCGCCGAGGCGCGCCGTCACCACGGATGCCATGAGCCCGACGCCGCCCACCTCCGCGGCAGTGGGCAAGGTTGACGGATCTGCGCCGGCGGGCGCTGACAATCGGGCCTCGATGCAGGCCGCCGCCTGGCGGACCAGCTTGCCGCTGACGTCCCCGATGATGCCCGCCCCCATCTGTGCCGCGCGACCCTTGATGTCGAGGTCGGTCGTCATCCGCACCCGGGAGCCGGCTCCCTCGGGCAGCACCTCCATGAGCGCTCGCACCTTCGCGGTGTCAGCGCCGGTGGTGGCACGACCCTCCCCCTCGATCACTGCCGTCCGCGCCACAGGGTCCTGCTCCGCTATACGGAGCTGACCCCGGTACACGAACTTCATGGGCCCGAGCTTCACCGACACGCTGCCTGGATAGGACCCGTCCTCCAGGACGGCTCCCAGCTCCGCGCCGGGCACGCAGGGTGCGACGAGCTCCATGTCGAGCAGGGACGAGAACGCCACATCCGGCGGTGTCGAGATCGTGAACTCGTCGCTCAGGCGCATCAACGACTCCCTCGCAGGTATGGCAGGGCCAGTGACGACGGCAGGTGGGCATTACGGGCGAACAGCACCAGCACGAGCAGCACCGACACGAATGGCAGCATCTGGACGATGTCGACCGGGATGTTGACGCCGATCAGCTGGAGCGCCGTGGTCACCGAGAGTGACATGCCGAACAACAGCGCGCCGCCGACGACCCACCATGGTCGGCCGCGGGCGAGCATCGCGATGACGATGGCGATGAAGCCCGACCCGTTGGTGAGCAGGGGCACGAAGGTCCCCGCGCCGACGATGGCCAGGTATCCGCCTCCCACACCGGCGAGGAAGCCGCACGCCATCTCTGCGGTGGCCCGGGTCCGAACCACGCTGACGCCAGCGGCATCGAGCGAATCCGGGCGCTCGCCCGCCGCCCTGATCTCCAGGCCGACGGTGGTGCGGCGGAGTGCCCATGCGATGAGCCCGACCAGGACCAGGCCCACGTACACCGGCAGCGGCTGGGTGAACAGGCTGCCGCCCAGGACGGGGATGTCACTCAGGACCGGGATGGCCAGCTGTGGCTGGGCCGGCAGTCGAGGATACGTGGTCCCGAACCAGGTGGTGTGCAGCAGGCTCGTGGCGCCCTCCACCACGAGCACGATGCCGATGCCCACGACGATCTGGTCCAGGCCGAGGCGGACACAGAAGACCACCATGGCCAGCGACACCACGAGTCCCGCCACGCCGCCCGCCAGGAGTCCCAGCCACAGGTCGCCCGAGTCGAGCGTGGTGATGAAGCCGACGAACGCGCCGCCCAGCATCATGCCCTCGAGACCGACGTTGAGGATGCCCGACTGCTCCGCGATGGTCTCGCCCAACCCCGCGAACAGCAGCGGGACCGCGGACAGCAGTCCGGCGCCGATGAGCGCCGTCAGGAACGTCGGTGTCAGGAGGTCAGGCATCGGTGGCCACCTTGGGTGTGGTCCGTCCGACCCCCCGTAGCCTGCCCGGCAGCAAGGGCTCGCCGCGCGACCGCTTGTCGCTCAGGTACTGGGTGGCGACCATGAACAGCAGGATGAGCCCGACCACCAACAGCAGGAACACATTGGGCACGTCCGCCCGACGCGCCGCGTAGTCACCACCGATGTAGACGACACCGAAGAACGCCGCGAACGGGATGACCGCGATGACGTTCAGGCGAGCGAGGAAGACGAGTGGCACGACGCGCAGCGCATAGTCGGGATCGATCCCGGCGCGCATGTACCCGAAGATGCCCAGCAGGTCGATCGCAGCTGCCAACCCGATGAGCGCACCACTGATGAGGAAGGCGACCACCGTCATCCGGGCGACGTTGATACCCATGTGCACTGCCGCTCGAGGATTCGCGCCGACCACGTCGAGGCGGGTCCCGAACGACGTCCGCGTCAAGACCACGTGGACGATCAGGACCACCACCAGCGCGACGATGACACCGATATGGATCCGGGTCCCGGGGATGTCGCTGAGCATCTGGTCCTTGGCGAGCACCATGGTCTGCGGGATCACCGGCGAGCCACGGAACGGACCCTTCACCAGCAGGTACGCGAGGCTGGTCCCGATGAAGGTCATCATCAGGGAGGTCACGATCTCGTTCAGCCCGTACCGAACCTTGAGCAGCGACGGGACGAGCGTCCAGAGCGCGCCGACCAGCATCCCCAGCAGGCACAGCAGGACCCAGCCCAGCGCCGTGGGGACCGCGCCGAGCAGGTTGGGGCCGACGCCAGCGACCACGGCGAGC
This sequence comes from Candidatus Limnocylindrales bacterium, assembly GCA_038259505.1. GTDB lineage: Bacteria > Chloroflexota > Limnocylindria > Limnocylindrales > CSP1-4 > JAFMJV01. The sequence goes on from JBBSOS010000005.1 coordinate 19,525, forward strand.
GCCAGCAGGTACTGACCGTTGCCACCGAGGTTCCAGAGGCTGCCCCGGAACGCGACGATGAGGCCGGCGCTGATGAGCAGCACCGGGGCCATCCGGGTGATGGTGTCCTGGAGGCCCGACGGTCGGAGCATGCCGGCGTCGACGACGTCGCGGTAGAACGCGAACGGGTCGCGGCCGATGGCAGCCAGCAGCACGCCGCACGTGATGAGCGCGAGCACGATGGGTCCGATCGCCAGCACCACATTGTCCACGGGTCGTGCCCACCGGCCCGTGGGCACGGTCGCGAGCGGGAGCTCGTCGGCGCGTTCGGTGGCTGGCTCTGTCACGCGACCGCCTCGACGCGCCCCGGCTTGTCGCTGCCGACGATGAGGGCGCCGATACGGGCCTCGGCACCCGGACCGTTGGGCACGATGCCCATGATGCGCCCCTCGAAGAGCACCGCGACCCGGTCGGCCAGGTCGATGAGCTCGTCCAGGTCGGTCGAGATGACGATGGTCGCCACGCCCTGCGCCGCCAGCTCGCGGATCCGCTCCCGGACCATCGCGATCGTGCGCACATCGAGCCCGTGGGTGGGCTTGTTGAAGATGACCACCTTGGGGTCGAACGACAGCTCGCGCGCGAGCAGCGCTTTCTGGATGTTGCCCCCGCTGAGCTTCCCGATGGGCGTGTCGGGTGATGGGGTCCGGATGTCGAAGTCGCGGATGAGCTCCTGCGCCGTGGACTCCACGGCCCGACGATCGATGGCACCCCGCCGCCAGTAGGGCGCATCGCCGATGCGCTTGAGCACGAGGTTGAGCCCCACCGAGTACCGGCGCACGACCCCTTCGCCGAGGCGGTCGTCGGTCACGTACCGCAGGCCCTGCCGCTGTCGTGCCGATACGGACATGCGCGACACGTCGGTGCCCTGCAGGGCGATCCGACCAGCGGACAGGCGCCGCTGTCCGGCGATGGCCTCGGCGAGCGCCCGCTGTCCGTTGCCATCGACGCCGGCGATGCCCAGGATCTCCCCTGCCCCCACCGACAGGTTCACGTCCTGGATGCCGTACTGGCCGCCAGGGCCTCCCGCCGACGCGCCGACCAGTTCCAGCACGGTCGGCATGGACGCAGCGTCCTTCCGCGCGATGCCGTCGGCAGCGGCGCGCGACTCGACGTCGGCGCGCAACTCGACGATATCGGCAGCAGCGCCCGCGGCGTCCCCGAACATGAAGCCGAACGCCGCGCCTGGGCCACCGTCAATAAATCGGATCACGGCGGCAAAAAACCAGGCGGGTCAGGGCGTGGCAAAACAACCAACAAAGCTCCCGCCAAAAAAGGGGGCGAAAAAGGGGGAGCCGCTTCCGCCGCCCGACCCAAGGCAGCTCGTTCTAAAAGCGCAAAGAAAGCCGCTCAAACCCGCAAGAAGAAGGCCGCCAAGAA
>JBBSOS010000006.1:0-20378 GCA_038259505.1 Candidatus Limnocylindrales bacterium
CCTGGACCGGCGCCGAGGTGCTCACCACCGACCCGTATGTCCGTGACGACCGCCTGTCGCCGCTCGACGAGGTGCTGGCCAGGAGCGACATCCTCGTGGTCGGCGCCGCTCACTCGATCTACCGCGACCTGGACCTGGCGGGCCGGGACGTGGTGGACATCTGGGGTATCACCGACCAGGGGATCGTGGTGTGACCGGCAGGACCGTCGATGAAGCGGCCATCTATGCCGAGTGGTTCAGCGCCGCGGACCTGGAGCGGCGCTTCGGGATGTGGCAGGAGATCGCCCGATACCTGCAACGGTACGTTCCCGAGGACTCGAGGGTGCTCGACATCGGAGCCGGCGAGGGCCATCTGCTTGCGGGCCTCGAGGCGCGGGAGCGCTGGGCGGTCGACCTTCGGCCACCCTGGGAGCCACTCGCGTCCCGGATCCGGTTCGTCCAGGGGAGCGGCCTCGAGCCGGACGACGCCCTGGCGTCCGGGTCGTTCGATCGGGTGCTCATGAGCAACTACCTCGAGCACCTGCCGAGTGCGGACGACGTCATCCGCCAGTTTCAGGTGGTCCACGACCTGCTGCGACCCGGCGGTCAGGTCATCGTCCTCCAGCCCAACGTCCGGTATGTGGGCGGCGCCTACTGGGACTTCATCGACCACAAGGTGCCCCTCACCCACCACAGCGTGGAGGAGGCGTCGACCCTCGCAGGCTTGCGGACGGTCCGCACTGTCGCTCGATTCCTTCCCTACACCACCAAGGGCCGCCTGCCCGTTGACCGGCGGCTCGTCCGGCTGTACCTGCGCGTGCCCCTGGTGTGGCGGCTCATGGGCCAGCAGACGCTGTACATCGCCGAGCGCCCGGCATGAACGAGGTCCGGAGCGTGGCCAGCGACACACATCAGGACGACCCACTGGTGTCCGTGATCGTGCCCGTGTACAACGAGGCCGAGAACATCACGCCGACGCTCGAACGCCTGCTCGCTGCCGTGCACACGCCCATGGAAGTGCTCGTGGTCCATGACTCCGACGAGGACACCACGCTGCCCGTGGTCCGGGCGCTCCTGCCCCGGATGCCCCAGGTCCGGCTCCACCGGAACGACCTCGGCAGTGGGGTCCTCAACGCGATGCGCGCCGGCATCGCCGCGGCCCGTGCCCCCTACGTGGTCGTGAGCATGGCCGACGGTTCCGATCAGGTCGAGGTCATCGACCAGATGGTGGTGCTCGCGCAGGGTGGCGCGGACGTCGTCGCGGCCAGCCGTTACATGCACGGCGGTCGGCAGGTCGGCGGCCCGTTCTTCAAGGGCCTGTTGAGCCGGATGGCCGGCCTCACGCTCCAGTGGTTCGGGCGCGTCGGGACACATGACGCGACCAACAACTTCAAGCTCTACAGCTGCCGCTACCTCGGCAGCGTGACCATCGAGAGCGTCGGTGGCTTCGAGCTCGCCCTGGAGCTCACGGTCAAGGCCGCGCTGGCGGGGCGGATGGTGCGCGAGGTCCCGGCGACCTGGAGCGACCGGACGGCAGGGCAGAGCCGGTTCCGGCTCCGGGCATGGCTGCCGCGCTACCTCCGCTGGTACCTGTCGCTGTTCGGCGGACGGACGAGGGCGCTGCTCCGCGGCAACTGAGCACGCGACGCGGGGGCGTCACGAACCACCCTGCAGGCTGGCCCATGCCGAACGCCGGTCAGGCGACCGCGGTCACCGTCGATGCCCCAGTCGTCGAGCCCGATACCGCGCGCCCGGAGCGACCCGTCCAGGCGAGCCAGCCATGGTCGTAGATGGTCTCGATGGCGGCGACCATGCGCTCCACGCAGAAGCGCTCGTGGACCACCCGGTGTCCGGCCCGCCCGAGCATGTCCGCGAGCGGGTGGTCGAGCAACAGTCGCGTGATGGCGTCGGCCAGCGCCGGAGCATCGTGGGGCGGCACCAGCAGGCCCGTCACGCCATCCTCGATCATCTCGGGGATACCGCCGACATCACTCGCCACGACCGGCCGCGCGAGCGCCATGGCCTCCAGGATGACCAGCCCCTGCGCTTCCCGATACGACGGCAGGACCGCGACATCCAGGGCAGCGGTGACCGCCGGCACATCCTCGCGGCGGCCTGTGAACACCACCGCGGCACCAGGGCGGGCGTGCCGCGAACCCACGCAGGCGTCGCCGAGACTCGCGTGACCCAGGAGGCCCAACGACTCGGCCTGGTCGTGCAGCGGAACCCACAGCGAGCCCTCGCCGACGATCAACAGGCGGGCGCTGGGGACACTCGCCTGGACCGGGGGCCACGCCTCGAGCAACGTGGCGTGTCCCTTCTCCGGCTCCAGGCGTGCCACGACGCCGACCATCTGCGTGCCATCCGGAAAGCCGTACTCCTCGGGCAGGGTGCAGCAGGCCTCGGTATGGTCGTAGCGCGCCATGTCCACACCGTTGTAGATGAGTTCCACCGGCGTCGCGCCGGTCCGTCCCTCGCGTTCCAGCTTGGCCAGGACCGCCTTGCTGACCGCGACGATACGGTCGAGTTCGGACGTCATGCCCATCAGCCGCTCGCGGTCCTCCACGGCACGGACGCGCGACGAGTGGACGGTGGTCACGAGGTATGGCCGCTGCTGGCCACGGGCCGCGAGCGCCCGGGCTGCCAGGACACCGACGACCTCCGCGCGATACATGTGGCTATGCACGACCTGGGTCTGCCATAGCGCGAGCAGGTCCGCGACGGCCTCCGCCGCGATCTCATCCGTGTCCGACTCCACGACCTCGACGCAAACACCCAGGGCTCGCCACCGCTTGACGGCACTGCCGTCCGAGAGGCTGATGATCCGGGCGTCGTAGCGCGCTCGGTCCAGTCGCGCCAGCAGGGATGCCACATGCTCCTGGGCACCACCGTTGGTACCCGTGGCCACCAGCTCCACCACACGCACGCGTTCGCCGTCGGGCAGCGGCAGCAGCTCCGGCAGGTCCAGGCACGGGTCGCCGGCCACGGGTGCCGTCATCGCGGGATCCGGCTGACCACGATGCGATGGATGGCCTCGTCGAGCGCCCCCCATTCGTACTTGTAGGGTTCGTTGCCGCGCAGGAAGTCGAACCGCCGGCGACCTGCCTCCATCCGGTCCCTGAGGTAGGCCGCGGTGCCCGTGACCCCCGGTGACAGGTCGCGCGCATCGGGCTCGACGCCCGCGTTGTAGAAGTAGCAGGTCGTGCCGTCGTCGAATCCGACGCCAGCGAAGATGAGCCGCCCCCCGACCAGGACCTGGCCGAGCTGGAGCTGGGCCTGCGCTCCTTCCAGCCCCTCGAGCTCGGTCAGTCGAAGGAGGAAGTGGCGGCTGCGCTCGCCGCCCTCGGTATCCGGGAAGAGTCCGTCCTCGCCCCAGCGCTTCTGGTGGAGCTCGATGAAGGTCTCCATGCTGTCCCGTGTCAGCGGCATCTCGCGGAAGACGACGTCCCCAGCGGCCTCGGCTCGCCGGACCTTGCGCCGGATCTCGTGGCGTGCCTTCTTGTCCAGGCTGGCGAGGTAGTCTTCCCAGCCGCCTTCGGACAGGCTGACCACCGGGCACACGTCCTCCTGCTCGAGGGTCACGGTCCAGTCGTCCGGTCCGTCGGTGAAGGCCGCCATCAGTGCGGGCAACGCCGGATCATCGGCGCGCAGCCGGCGCAGGTCGATGACGTCCCAGGGCTCCGTGACGCGGTCGTGCTCGGCCAGGGACATCACGACCGCTGTGCACACCTCGGCCAGGTCTTCCGGGCGACACAGGATGGTGGCGTAGTCCGCGTGATAGCTCGCGGCCATGAACACGGCGGTGGCATCCGGGTTGACCAGGGTGCCCTCGACGGGCCGCCGGAGTGGCGTGAATGACGCGGCGTCCTCGGGCTCGACCTCATGCCGGTGCATCAGGGGCACGATGGCCACGATCTCCCCGGCCTCGCCGCCCCGTCGGCAGACCAGATACTGCTCGTGAGCCGTGGAGGCATATGCATCCCACCAGGCCCGATGGACCGTCCAGCGTGAGAAGGGCGTCGGCTGCGCGGTCACCGCGAGCAACCGGTCCCAGTCGCTGCGGGGGATCATCTCGAGCGGCGTGCGACGGACGAGAAGCGTGCCGACGGAGGTCGGCGTCGGACAGTCGGCAGGCAGTGCGCTCATGAGCAGACGTACAGTGTATGTCCCGGCGTCCGTTCAGGCATCCCGATCGGACCTCGCCGAGGTGCCGTCCCGGGGTGTGCCGGTCGGTGCCGACGCCGGGGATGCCATCGTGGGACGCACGCCGCGATGGATGATGGGGATACGGATGAGGTCCCAGAGCACCCGCAAGGCCAGCGTCGGGCGCACCCGCATCCGCGAGCCACGCTGGTCGGTCCACTGCACCGGCACGACGGCGATCGAATAGTGGCGTTTGCGGGCCAGGTGGATGAACTCGGCGTCGAACACGATGCTGGTGATCCGTTGGCGCTCGAGGAGATCCTGGCCCGCAGCCCGCTGGAAGCCCTTGAAGCCGCATTGCGAATCGGGCACGGAGCCCGTGACCCAGGCACCTGCGAGCGCGTGGAAGACCTTGCCCAGGACGCGTCGGTGGAATGGCTGGCTCGAACGCCGATCGGAACCATCGGGCTGGATCCGGCTGCCGAGTGCCACATCGTGGTCACGAAGCGCTTCGGTCAGCAGCGGCAACTGGTCGGGCGGGGTCGCCATGTCGGAGTCCGCGAACACCACGAGGTCGGTGGTGGCCGCGAGGATGCCGGCGCGGACGGCAGCGCCCTTGCCACCATGCGGCCGCCGCAGGACGCTCAGTCGGGGCGGCTCGCCCCCGGGCCCAGGCCGGGCTTCCGGGCGCGCTTCCGTGAATGCGACCGTGTTGTCCTCGGACCCATCGTCCACGAGCAGGACCTGCCAGGGTCCCAGCTCGCTCGCAGGACGACCGCCGGCGCGTGCCTCACCCGTCCGGCCGAGGTAGCCGAATAGCTCGTCGAGCGCCGAGCCCAGTCGCAGGGCCTCGTTGTACGCGGGCAGGACCAGCGTCAGGCTCGGTCGTCGCTGGTCGGGCATCACGGGATGATAGTCGTGCGACAGTGGCTCACGTGACGGCTGGTCAGACCGGTGCCGGCTCACCGGCTGATGACGGGGATGGGACGGCGACGGCCGTGCGCTGGACGCCTGACGGTCGCACCCGGACGACGGCGGCCAGGATGGCGAACCCTGCGAACCAGACGACCGGCATGGCGATGGCACTTGCCACGGGCACCGTCCAGGGCCGATCGGTCCGGGCGCCCCAGACGACGATGCTCACGGCAGCGATCCCCCTGATCCACAACGGGATGGGGATCCAGGCCGCACTCGGGGTGCCAGCGGCATTGGCCAGCAGGAAGCTGATCCACTCCTGCCACATGGCCGGCGCGATGGTGAGGGACACGCCCACGATTACTGCCGTGGTGCCCAGCGCGATCCCCAGGCTCCGCCACTCGCGTCGCACGGCGAACCATAGGAGGCCGACGCCACAGGTGGGTTTCGTGAGCAGGACGAAGGACCACGTCCACGGATATCGGAAACCAAGCAGGATGGCGGCACCGATGAGCAGGTTGACGTTGCCGTGGTACAGCTCCATCGCCACCGGCGGGAACGCCAGCACCAGCAGCGCCCGTCGGCCCCCGAGGAAGATCGCGGTTGCCAGCAGGACGCCCGTCCAGAGCCACAGGAAGACCCACCACTCGAGGCCGCTCACCAGGTGGAACAGCATCGCCATGGGTGGGCTGTAGGTGAAGGCGCCGAGACTGCCGACGGTCTCCTCATACGGATGGGGCAACTGGACGCTCCAGTACGCCCACGCGTCAAAGCCAACGGTCTGGACCCTGGGCGCAACGACCAGGAACGTGTAGGCGAGGAAGAACAACCCGCCGAGCACCAGGGCATGCAGGGATGCGCGTCGCGCCAGCGCCCATGCCTCGGGGCTCGGCGACCAGCGACGGATGGGATACGCAGTCACGCTTCGAGCGTAGCGCGAGTGGGTCGCAGTTCGCCTGGTCCCATGGTCAGGGCGCAGCCCGACCTGCGCGGGCACAAGGGTCAGGGTGCCGCCTAGTCCGTTCAGGTGCTCGAAGGCACCGGCGGCGCCGGCCATCCTGCCCATCATGGCGCTCGGCGGACAGGTGGCCCGATCCAGGCTGCAGGACGACCCTGCCATCTCGTCGCAGCGGAGCCTGTCCCCTGCGCAACGGCGCCTGCTCTGGTTCGGCGCCACGGTCGCGTCCCTGTTGATCGCGGCGACCATCGTGTGGTCGAGGGGCGTCGCCGGATGGGGCCTCGATGCGTATGCCTACTGGTCCGTGGACCTGGCCCACCCATATACCCTGTCCGTGGGGCAATACGGGGCGTTCCTGTATGGCCCGCCGCTGGCCCAGGTCTTCGGCGTCCTGGGTCATCTGCCGTGGCCGGTGTTCCTCGTGTCCTGGACGGGCCTGCTCATCGGGGCCTACGCCTGGATGACCCAGCGCTACGCGCTCGTCGTCCTGGGCCTCTTCCCGGCGGCCGTCCTGGAGCTGGTCAACGGCAACATCCATCTCCTGCTGGCGGCTGCCATCGCGTTCGGCTTCCGGTACCCGTGGACCTGGTCGTTCGTGCTGCTGACCAAGGTCACGCCCGGTGTCGGTCTGCTCTGGTTCGCTGTCCGCCGGGAATGGCGAGCCCTGGCAGTGGCGCTTGGAGCCACCGCGATCGTCGCTGCGGCGTCATTCGCGTTCGCTCCCTGGATGTGGCGCGAATGGCTGGCGCTGCTGAGCGGCGAGGCCGGCGGCGCCACCTCTGCGCATACCATCCCCGTACCTCTGCTGCTTCGGCTACCGGTCGCGATCGTGGTCGTGGTCTGGGGTGCCCGGACCGACCGACCATGGACCGTACCGGTCGCCGCGCTGCTCGCCATCCCCGCGATGTGGTGGTACAGCACCGTGATGCTGCTGGCCATCATCCCTATCCGACGCATGACCCGAGCCACTGTCCCTGGCGCGGGTCAGACCCCATCAGAGCTCACCACAACGATCCCTGCTCCCCTGACCACATAGCCCATCCGTACCGGTCAGCGGGGACCATGACCGTTGCTATCGTGCACCGGCATGGTCATCCCGGTCACCCTCTTCCTGGTCGCGCTCGGCGCCCGGGCGCTCTCGGGGGCGCTGTTCCTCGACCCTGCCTATCCCGACTCGTTCTACTACGTGAATGTCGCGCGAGAACTGGCGGCCGGGCACGGCTTCAGCATCGACTTCATCTGGAACTTCCTGGAGACCGGTGGCACCCTGCCGGCCGTGGGCGTGCTGCCCATCCCCTCGAATGCCCACTGGATGCCCCTCGCGTCGATCATCCAGGTGCCCTTCATCTGGGTCCTGGGACCGACCGCGCTCGCCTCCGCGCTGCCGTTCTGGCTGGCCGGTGCCGCTGTCGCGCCGGTCACGTACTGGGTCGCGCGCGACGCGGGCCTCGCCGCCTGGCAAGGGGTCGCGGCGGGCATCATGGTCGCCGTCCCGGCGCTCGTCGATCCGTTCCTGTCGCAGCCGGACAACTTCGGGCTGTTCATGCTCCTGGGCACCCTGTCGCTCTGGGCCTGCGCCCGGGGCCTGCATGGCGACCGGCGGGCATTCGCGTTGGGTGGCCTCGTCGTCGGGCTGGCCTTCCTGTCCCGGAACGACGGTATCCTGCTCGGCATCCCGTTTGCGCTCGCGTTCCTGGCCGACCTGCTGCGCCGACCCCGGGCATCGCGCATCGGCTGGCCCGCGGCGCTGCTGTGCGCAGGCGGCTTCCTGGTGATCGCCACGCCGTGGCTGCTGCGCCAGGTCGAGGTGTTCGGATCGATCTCTCCGTCGGCCGCATCCGGACGCATCCTGTGGATCACGCGGTACATCGACCTGTACAGCGTCAGCACGCCGGCGACGCCGGCAACCTTCCTTGCCCAGGGCCTGGGCCCGCTGGTCACCAGCCGCATCCTGGGTCTCGTGAACGCCCTCGGACTGTTCGCCACCCAGCCGCTGCTCATCTTCCTGGCTCCCTTCACCGTCCTGGGTCTCTGGTGGCAGCGGCAAGCCCTCGCCTTCCGTCCCTGGCTCATCTACGCCGCCGCCCTGTTCCTGTCGAGCGGGCTGCTGTTCGCCGTGCACGTGCCCAACGGCACGTTCCTCCATTCGGCGGTCGCGCTCATCCCGTATGCCTACCTGCTGAGCCTGCTGGGCATCGCGGGGGTGGTCGCGGCCATGGCTCGCCGACGGCCCGCGTGGGACGCGGTCAGAGCGACACGCATCTTCAGCACCATGGCCGTCGTCGCGGTCGTCGCGATGGGGATCGTGTCCAGCGTCACGACCTCCAGGAACTGGCGTGACGCCCGGGCCGTGGCGTTGGCAGTCGCGGCCCCGCTGGTGGATGCCGCCGGGGACGATCGGCTCGTGACGCCCGATGCGGGCGGGTTCCGCTACCTCACTGGCCACCCGGGGATCGTGACCCCGGAGGACCCGCTGCCCGTGGTCGAGACCGCGCTGCGCCGATACGCCGTCAGGTGGCTCATCCTGGAGCGGGACTTCAGCACCGTCGCGCTCGCGCCGGTCCTCGCCGGCGAGGTTCGTCCGCCATGGCTGTCCGGGCCCCTGACCATCGTCCCCGACCCAGCGGATCCGTCCCGGGCCAGGGCCGCCCTGTATGCCGTGTGCCTGGAGCCCGACGACGACCGGTGCGACCCGTGAGGCGCGCATCGGTCGTGGTGACCCCACTGCTCCTGTTCGGTATCGCGTTCCTCGTGCGCATCCTGGCCATGGCATGGGTCGACGTACCGCCCACCGAGGGCAGCCTCTACTACCTCGACGTCGCCCGGAACCTGGTCGAGGGCCATGGGCTCACGACCGACGTCCTGTGGAGCTACGCGACATCGCCCCTGACGCTGCCCCGACCGGCATTCGACCTGTGGCTGCCGGTGGCCAGCTTCGTGTCAGCGGTCCCGATGCTCATCCTCGGGGCGAGCCACCAGGCGGGTCAGCTCGGCGGCGCGCTCCTTGGCGCCTGCATTGCGTCCCTGACCTGGGCAGTGGCCCGGGAAGCAACACGCATCGACGGGCTCGACGGCCGCCGCTCGAGCGCCATCGCGGTCACGTCGGGACTGCTGGCGGCGATCCTCGGTCCATGGCTCGTTGCGACGGTGGCTCCGGACTCGACCACGGCGTTCGCGGTCCTGGGTGTCGTGGACGCCCTCCTGGTCGCCAGGTTGCTGGGGGGATCGTCGGGAGTCGAGCGCCGTCGCTGGCGGACTGGCCTGGTGCTGGGCATCAGCCTGGGCCTGACATACCTCGCCCGGCAGGAGGTCGTCTGGATCGGGTTGACGCTGCTGATCCTTGCCACCCCTATCGTCCGTCGGCTCGCTGCGGGCAGCCGCATCCGGGGGACCGTGGCGCTGCTGGGTCCCGTCGTCCTCGGCGGCCTGCTGCTGGTGCTGCCCTGGATGGTCCGCCAGCAGGTCACCTTCGGCGGCGGTGCGACCGCCCAGGCGATCGAGAACATGTTCCTGCTGCGCAACGAGCAGATCTTCTCGGTCCACGACCGGCCGACCCTGGCGGCCTGGCTCGCGAGCGGCATCGGCGATATCGCGGGTGCGCTGGCACGAGCGCTTGGCAACCAGGCCATCGAGACGGTCGCCATCGGCGCCTTCCCGGTCGGCGTCGTGGGCATCCTGTCCGTGTTGGGGCTCCACCGGCGGCCCTCCTTGCGACGGCCGACCGCCCTCGTCGTGTTGCTCCTGAGCGGCGCCATCACCTTCGTCGCGACCGCGGTGCTGTTCCCGGTGGCCACGCTCTGGGGTACGTTCGGGCATGCCAGTGGTCCGTTCCTGGCCGGTCTCATCGTGGTCGCCGTGTTGGGCGTCGATGCCCTGATGGCCCGGGTCTCCCGGGCCCGGCACTGGGAGCAGATCAACATCGTCGTGGGTCCCATCGCGCTCATGACCCTCGCCATCGCCATCTCGCTCATCCAGCTCGCGACGGTCTCCGCCAGCTCACACGAGTTCCAGCGACGGCTCGCGGCGGTGCGGATCGCCCTGGGGGCGCAGGGGGATGACCCTGGCCTGCCGCTCATGAGCGACCACCCCATGTCCCTTGCCTGGGCACTCGACCGCCCCGTCATGGTCCTGCCCGATGATCCGCCAGGCACCCTCGCGGAGCTGGCGCGCGAGACGGGCGTCCGGTCCATCGTGGTGTTCGATGAGCGCGGCCGCTATCCCGGACTGTTGCTGGCACCCGTCGGTCCGTCGTGTCTCGCCGATGATCCGCAGCAGATCGGGCTCATCGATGAGCCGGCCTGGCTCTTCCGCATCGACCCCACGTGTGGCGCGCCGTGACCGGACGCGACAGGACCACGCCCATGAGCCCCTATACTCGGCCCACGATGGAGACCGGCATCCCGGGTGACCGCCGCGCCGACGTTGACGCCCTGTACACCGAGGCCCAGCAGGCCCTGACCCAGAGCGCCAACCGATTGCGTGCGCTCACCGAGCGGCTGCGCGAACTGCATGGCGCGGAGATCGCGACCGCGCGACGGGCGCGGGCCCCAGGAGCTGGTGACAGCGATACCCGCGAACGCAGCCAGCAGGCGGTGGACACGGCACGAGCCGGCCAGATGCTGGGCCGCCTGGAGCTCATCACCCGCGATCTCGAGGATGGCTGGCGCTTCCTGGAGCGTGGCCAGGATGGCGAGTGGTCGGCCACGGCTCGCGGTTCCGCGGACCAGCTCCAGATCGAACGACCTGCGAACCTCGTCGAGGCGAGACTCGTGCTCGAGGCGCAGGAACAGGAGCGGACCCGGTTGGCCGAGGAGCTGCACGACGGACCGGCACAGACCATCGCCAACGCCGTGTTCCGGGTCCATATCGTGGAGCGGGCGCTGCGCTCGGATCCCGCAGCCGCGGCCACTGAGCTCGCGGGACTGGGCGCGGTCCTGGAACGCGAATCCGAGCGACTCCGGGATTTCATCCGGCAGTTGCGACCCTCGCTCGAGGAGACCGGCGACCTTGGCTCCGTGCTCACCGATGCCGCGAACCAGCTCCGCGAGGAGACCGGGATGGGCGTCGCGGTGGACCTCGCCGCGCCCGAGGAGGTGCTGGGCGTGCCGGCACGGACGGCCGTGCTGCGGGTGGCGCTCGAAGCCCTCCGGAACGCGCGCAAGCACTCAGGAGCGGCACAGGTGCGGCTGACGACCCGCGTCGAACAGCACGGTGGGCCGCCCAGTCACGACTGGTGGATCCTTGAGGTCCAGGACGACGGACGCGGCTTCTCCCCCGATGGGGTCGCTGAACAGGCCGGGCGGCGGCATTTCGGCCTTCGATTCATGCGCGAACGCGCCCAACTCGTGGGCGGCTGGCTGGAGATCGTTTCCGAGGCAGCGGCGGGCACCACTGTCCGCCTGAAGCTCGACCCAAGCGAGAGGAGTCGGACGTCATGGTGATGGGCTACACGGGCTCGGAGCGGAGGCGCGGCGGGCCAGACCGCCGCAATCCCGACCAGCGGGTCAGGATCGTGCTCGTCGATGATCACGCCCTGTTCCGGTTGGGCATGCGCCAGATCCTGGAGCAGGAGGCCGACTTCGACATCGTCGCCGAGGCGGATGACCCTCGGTCGGCGTTCGACGCGGCCGAACAGCACGACCCCGATATCGTGCTCCTGGACCTGTCCATCGCGGCCCCGGGGGGCATCGAGACCACCCAGCGCATCAAGCGCGAGGTGCCCAGCGCGGGCATCATCACCCTCGCCGTCGCGGAGGATGAGGACCTGCTGTTCGACGCCATCAAGGCGGGCGCGGCAGCCTTCATCCTCAAGGACATCGGACCGGACGACCTGGTGGCCATCATCCGGCGCGTCAACAACGGCGAGTACCTCATCAACGACAAGGTGTTCGCGCGGCCCGCGGTGGCCAGCCGGGTGCTCAAGGAGTTCCGCGAACTGGCCGTGTACGGGCAGGAGGCGGCACCGATCTTCGCACCCCTGTCACCGCGCGAGGTCGAGATCCTGGACAACATCGCCAAGGGCATGACCAACAAGCAGGTCGCCTATGCCCTGTCCATCAGCGAACAGACCGTCAAGAACCACATGAGCTCCATCCTGCGCAAGTTGTCCGTGAACGACCGGACCCAGGCGGTCGTGTACGCCATGAAGCAGGGCTGGATCCGGATCCCGGAGGATTGACCACGGACGCCGGTGACACCGGCATCGCCAGGGATCCCGACGCCGAGGCGTCCCTCGACGCGCCCGTCAGTCCGGAGCCGCGACCATCGACGCCCGCGCGCGGTCCCGATCTGGTCGCCGCGGACCGGGCGACGCTGGCTGCCATCGACGCCGTCCGAGGCAGCATCGGCGAGGATCTCGCCGATCTCGGTCGCGAGGTCGAGGAGATCGAGCTCCTGGCACGCCAGGCAGCCGCCGAATCGGAGCGCCACGAGGAGCGACGGGCCCGTGGCGAGGAACGTGTCGCATCCCTGGAACGGGATCCGCGAGGGGACCCGACCGAGGTGCGCGAGGCGCGTCAGCAACTGCTGATGCAGAGTCGTCGCGCGACCCTGTTCGAGGCCCAGCAGCAACTGCTGGAGGGCAAGCATCGAACCCTCACGCGGTACCGCGATCGACTCAGCCGGCTCGACGATGACCTGGGCACCATCCGCGCCGGGAGCACCGGCACCGGATCGGCAGCGGCCCCCAGATCGCTCGCCCAGGCGCTCGTCGTCCGTGCGGCGCCGCCCATCAGCGATGCCACGGACCCGAGCGTCCTGCTGCGTGCCCAGGAGGAGCTGCGGCGCGAGATCGCTCGCCAGATGCACGACGGACCGGCCCAGAGCCTGGCCAACATCGCGCTCCAGGCGGAGATCGTGCTCCGGCTGGCGAGCCGCGGTGACGGCCGCACGCACGGGGAGCTGGGGCAGTTGCGGACGATGGTCGAGCATGCCCTCGACGCGACCAAGGAGTTCATCTTCGATGTCCGCCCGATGGTCCTCGACGACCTGGGCCTGGTGCCGACACTCCGTCGAACGGCCGCGGACCGGGGACGTCGCGCTGGCGTCGAGATCGACCTGGATTCACAGGGGACCGAGCGGCGCCTCGCCCAGGACGCCGAGAGTGGCCTGTTCCGACTCATCGACGACACCATCAATGGCTACCTGGCGCTCCGGCCCTCGCGGGTCGCTGTGCGCATGGAATGGGGCGCCCAGGATCTCATCGTGGCCGTCCGGGCCGCCTGGCTCCGCGACCCCCAGATCTCGGCGGCGAAGAACCAGCCGGTCGCCGACGTCCGGGAGGACCTGCCGCCGGCGCTACGCGAGATGATCGAGCAGAACCGGACCGTCGAGCGCCAGACCGCGACCGAGGCCCACTCCCTCGCGGCGGACCTGCTGGCCGACCTGGCGGATCGCGCTCGAGTGATGGGCGTCGGACTCGGCGTCAGCGACGACGGGACGACGGTCGAGCTGAGCGTCGCCATCACGGCCTGATCGCCCGCGCGATGGTGCCCGCGGGCCACGAACGGGTCCCGGGCCGTGCGTGGGATACCCATGAGTCCCCCGGTCATGGGACCCCTGAGCTATACCTCGACCGGGGGTGGCTTCCGTAGGGTCGGGGCACGTCCGGTATCTGGACGCCAGCACTCATCCTGGAGGCGATCATGTTCCAGGTTCGCGACGGGCGACGCGGCGACGCGCCGGCCCGGGGTGATGAGGGTCAGGGTCTGGCGGAATACGCCTTGATCCTGGGGCTCATCGCCATGGTCGCGATCGGAGCGGTGATCTTCCTTGGCTCGAGCATGAACACCATGTTCTCGAACCTGGGGACATCGATCTAAGGAGATCCGCTCCGATCGCGGCACGGGCGCCGGCGGCAACGTCGGCGCCCTTGCATGTCCGGCAGGCCTCCCGACACGAGGCACGCGACCCCTGCCCGCGACCCCTGATGGAAGCGGTCGCCAGAGGTCCTGTCCTGAGGCTTCCCGGATCCACCCGGATGGGTACCCCGAGATCGGTACCGTTGTCCCATATCGACACCCTCCCTTCCTCGGCCACAGTGCGGCCATCGTCCTTGGAGACGAAGTTCGAGGGAAAGGAGGTACCAAACACATGGCAGCTCTCATCACTTGGCTGTCGGCCGCCGTCCGCCGCGACGAGGAGGGACAGGGTCTGGCCGAGTACGCACTCATCCTGGCTCTCATCGCGATCGTGGTCATCGGCGCCGTGATCTTCCTGGGTTCCCAGGTCAACACCATCATGAGCAACGTCGGGTCGAGCATCTAGCTCTCCCGATCAGCCTGCGAAACCGTAGGGCGGCGCTCCCCCGGGAGCGCCGCCCTACTTCTTTCCCCGCGACACCCACTCCGGACCGACCCGCACCACACCCGCGGCGTCACGACACCCTCGGTCCGTCCCGGTCCATACCGTCCTACCAGTCATAGCCCTTTCGTCATCTCGTCCGACCGGCGCCGGCTTCATACAGTCGCCTCGCCTGTCACCGCAATGTGGAGACCACACTTGAAGCGCTCGAACCGCCTGATGCTCCTCCTGGGCGTCCTGCTGGCCGTTGTGGCCTTTGGCGGCGTCCTGATGTTCGGTTCCCGGTCCGGCTCCAATGGGCCATCCGCACCGCAGACCGTATCGGTGGTCACCGCGCTGCAGGATGTGGCGCTGGGCTCGACCCTGACCCCCGAGGATCTGACCACGATCGAGATGGAGACCGCGCAAGCGATCGACACCTTCCGTGACCCCACGCAGCTCCAGGGTCTCGTCGTCCGACGGACCGTCCGAGCCGGGACCGCCTTCACGTCCGCCGACTTCCAGAGCGGCTCCGTGAACGCCATCGACGTCACGTCGGGTCTCGAGCCCGGCCAGCGCGCCATGGCCATCCCCGTCGACTCCCTGTCGGGCGTCGGATCGCTCATCCAGGCCGGCGACTACGTCGACGTGATGCTCGCCATCACCGACCAGCCCGACCCCAACAAGGCACCCGTCGTGGGTGAGTTCCGGGACGCGAGCGGCCTGCCCGCAACCAAGATCCTCGACGAGTGGCTCAACAACACGACCATCAAGGTCCTGGTCCAGAACGTCCAGGTCCTGGGCACCCTGCTGCCGAACGTCGGTACGGACCCCAACGCGATCGACCCCAACACCGGCCAGCCCAAGACGGGCGGCGCCATCGCCATCCTGAGCGTGACCCCGGACCAGGCAGAGATGGTCCGCTTCGCCCAGCTTGACGGCAACCTGTACCTGCTCCTGCGCGCACCGGCCGACAAGGCTGCGCCGGACGTCCAGACCACGGGCATCACGCTTCGTGAGCTGGTCGACCGACACGGCGTCCTGCCGCCCCGCGTGATCATCACCAAGCTCCCCTGATCATCGAGGTACCGAGCACCATGATGACCACCAGGAGGCACCGGCGTGGCTGACAGCATCAGGGTCATCGTCGTCGACGATATCCCCGAGACGCGCGAGCACCTCGCCAAGCTGCTCTCGTTCGAGGTCGACATCGAGGTCGTGGCTGTCGCCGCCTCAGGCACAGAAGCCATCGAGGCTGCGACCCGCCTCTCCCCGGATGTCGTGCTCATGGACATCAACATGCCGGGCATGGACGGCATCGCCACGACCGAAGAGCTCGGTCGGACGGTGCCCAGCACCTCGGTCGTGATGATGAGCGTCCAGGGCGAGGCGGACTACCTGCGACGCTCGATGCTCGCTGGAGCCCGCGAGTTCCTGGTCAAGCCCTTCAGCTCGGACGAGTTGTGTGCCGCGATCCGGGGCGTGCATGCCCGGGAGCGCGAGAAGATGGGTCGCTATGCGGCCCAGCCGCAGCAGACCAACGCGCTGTCCGTGCCTGTCGAGCGTGAGGCTGGTCGTGTCATCACCCTGTTCTCGCCCAAGGGCGGTGTGGGGCGAACGACGCTGGCCGTCAATCTCGCGGTCGCCATGGCCTCGGACATGGGGCGATCGGTCGCGGTCATGGATGCCAGCTTCCAGTTCGGCGACGTGGGCGTCCTGCTCAACCTCAATCCTCGCACCAAGTCCATCGTGGACATCCTGAGCGATGCCGAGGGTGGCAACGAGGTCATCGACGGCGCGCTCATCAGCCACAGCACCGGAATCCGCGTGCTCCTGGCTCCGCCAAGCCCCGAGATGGCCGAACTGGTGACCGTGGAGCACATCCGGCGGATCATCGACCGGCTCCGCCAGACCCACGACCTGGTCGTGGTCGACTGCTGGCCGATGTTCCAGGACTCGACCCTGGCACTGCTGGACATGTCGGACCTGGTGCTCGGCCTGCTCACCCTCGAGATCACCAACATCAAGAACATCCGCCTGTTCCTCGAGGTCGCGGACCAACTGGGATATGGCAGCGACAAGGTGCGCCTCGTCCTGAACCGTGCCGATTCCGCGTATGGCATCCGCATCGCGGATGTCGAGAACTCCATCGGCCGGAAGGTCGACCACACGGTCGTGTCCGACGGTCGGACCGTCGTCTACGCCCTCAACCGGGGCGTGCCATTCGTGTGGAGCAACAAGCAGGCCCAGGTGAGCCAGGACGTCCTGGGCATCGCACGGGCGATCGCCGGAGACGCCGCAGTCGTGGCGACCCCGGAGCGGGTCCAGGCCCCGCGCAAGCTGTTCGCATGGCGCTGACGATGACCGACGGCTGTCGCAGCGCGTACCAGGGGAGATGACCCGATGTCCCTGCTGAGGCGCATCGAGAGCGCTCGTCCGGGCGCTGATGGAGCGCTCCCAACACCGCCAGGCCAGCCAAGCGGGGTCCAGACCCAGGTGCCCGGTGCACCGCAGGGCCCCATGCCCTCGCCGCCGCCCAGTCGGATGCTGTCGCAGGTGCCGGTGCGGGAGTCGTTCCGGGACACCAAGTTCCGGATCCAGCAGCGGGTCATCCAGGACCTCGACCCCAAGCTCGACCTCGCCAACCAGATCGAGGTCCGGCGCCAGATCGAGGAGATCTTCGGCCGGTCGGTCGAGGAGGAGGGACTCGCCCTCACACGCGCCGAGCGTGTCCGGATGCTGGAGCAGATCACCGACGAGATCATCGGCCTCGGCCCGCTCGAACCACTGCTGCGTGACGAGAGCGTCACCGAAGTCATGGTCAACGGGCCCCGCCAGGTGTACATCGAACGCGGTGGCAAGCTGGAGCTGACGAACGTCACCTTCCAGAACGACGACCACGTGATGCGCATCATCGACCGCATCATCGCGCCCATCGGCCGGCGCGTGGACGAGTCCAGCCCCATGGTCGACGCCCGACTCGTGGACGGCTCGCGCGTCAACGCCATCATCCCGCCCATCAGCCTCGTCGGGCCGGTCATCACGGTCCGCAAGTTCGCGGCCTCGCCGTTCACGGTGGATGACCTCATCCGCTTCGGCACGGCGACGCCCGAGATGTTCGACTTCCTCAAGGCGTGCGTGGAAGCTCGGCTGAACATCTTCGTCGCGGGCGGTACCGGCTCGGGCAAGACCACGATGCTCAACATCCTGTCGTCGTTCATCCCCAGTGATGAGCGCATCGTGACCATCGAGGACGCGGCCGAGCTCCAGTTGCGACAGGAACACGTCATCACCCTCGAGTCGCGACCGCCCAACATCGAGGGCAAGGGTGCCATCCCCATCCGGGAGCTGGTGCGCAACTCGCTGCGCATGCGGCCGGACCGGATCATCGTCGGGGAGTGCCGCGGCGGCGAGGCGCTGGACATGCTCCAGGCCATGAACACCGGCCACGACGGCTCGATGTCCACGGGCCACGCCAATACGCCCCGCGACATGCTGTCCCGTCTCGAGACCATGGTGCTCATGGCCGGCGTGGAGCTGCCACTCCGGGCGATCCGGGAGCAGGTGTCCTCGGCCGTGGATCTCATCGTCCACCAGAACCGGCTCAAGGACGGCCAGCGCAAGATCACCAACATCACCGAGGTCCAGGGCATGGAGGGTGAGGTCATCGTGATGCAGGACGTGTTCACGTTCGAGCAGACCGGTGTGGTGGATGGCAAGATCCAGGGCCGCCTCAAGCCGACCGGCATCCGGCCCAAGTTCGCCGAGAAGTTCGAGATGCAGGGCATCAGCCTGCCGCCCGGACTGTTCGGGTTCCGGTACTAGGTGCCGCGATGAACACCGTCGTCCTCATCGCCGCGCTCATCGGCGCGGCCGCCGTCCTGCTCATCTTCTGGGGCCTCTTCGGCACCCGGCGCGATGAGGTCCAGGATCGCCTGGAGCGCTATGCATCGCCCGGCACGGTCACCGAGAAGACCGAGGAGCAGCGCAAGGAGCAGCAGAACCTGCTGGTCCAACTGGCCGGGTCACGCGCCTTCCTGGACTTCAACAAGCTGGTCGAGAAGCGCGACTGGGGCGCCAACCTCGCGCGCGAGCTTGCGCGCGCCGACCTGGCGCTCAAGCCCTCCGAATTCCTGGCCATCCGCTTTGGCGCCCTCATCGGCCTGCCCGCCATCACGTTCCTGCTGGGTGCCACGGTCCTGCCCACGCTGGGCAATCCGCTGGCCTGGGTCGCGGCCTTCGCCATCGGCTGGTGGTTGCCACGATTCTGGCTCGGCCGACGCAAGAGCCAGCGGCTCAAGGCGTTCAATGGCCGCCTCGCGGACACCATCACGCTCATCGCGAACTCGCTGCGGGCCGGCTCATCCTTCCTGCAGTCGATCGAGATGGTCGTGCGCGAGACCCAGCCACCGATCTCCACCGAGTTCAACCGGGTCATCCGCGAGGTGAACCTGGGCCTGCCGTTCGAGCAAGCGCTCAACAACATGGTCCGGCGCGTCCGGTCCGACGACCTCGAGTTGATGACCACGGCCATCAACATCCAGCACCAGGTCGGCGGCAACCTCGCCGAGATCCTGGACTCGATCGCATTCACCATCCGGGAACGGGTGCGCATCAAGGGTGAGATCCGGACCCTGACCGCCCAGGGACGGATGTCCGGTTATGTCGTGGGCTTCCTGCCCATCGGCCTGCTGGCCATCATCTCGGTCATCGCGCCCCAGTTCGTGGGCCCCATGTTCGAGAAGCCGCCCGAGATGTTCGGGTTGCCACTGGGCATGGTCCTCCTGGGGTTCGGTGCCCTGATGATGGTCATGGGCTTCTTCTTCATCCGGCGCATCGTCAACATCGAGGTCTAGCCCGATGAATCTGACCGTGATCCTGGCGATCCTGGCGGCTGCGAGCGTGCTGCTCATCATGTTCGCCCTCGTTGGTCGCCAGAGTGCCGACCCCGTCCAGGCCCGACTGACCCAGTTGGGCAGCATGCAGGCCAAGACGCTCGAGGAGATCGAGCTCCAGCAACCGTTCTTCGACCGATCCATCCGGCCCCTGGCTCGCAGGGTCTCGGTCATCGGCCAGCGATTCACGAGCCCCAAGAAGGCCCGGGGCACCGAGGCGCGGCTGGCCATGGCCGGCAACCCCTACGACATGCGCACCGTCGACTTCCTGGGCATGAAGGTCGTCGTGGCGGCGGTGGTCGCGGGCGTCCTGTTCCTGCTCGTCGGCCTCGTCGGGCGCAACCTGACGTTCGGGCTGCTGCTCGCCCTCGCTGGTGGCGGCATCGGATTCATCGCTCCCGAGATGTGGCTCACCCGGCGCATCAAGGCCCGGAAGAAGGCCATCGTTCTCAACATCCCGGATGCCCTCGACCTGCTCACGATCTCGGTACGGGCCGGCCTCGGCTTCGACGCCGCCCTGGCCAAGGTCGTCGAGAAGATGGAGGGTCCGCTGATCGACGAGTTCCGGCGGGCGCTCGCGGAGTTGCGGGTCGGCAAGGCACGCAAGGAGGCGCTGCGTGACATCGTGGGTCGGACCCAGGTGCCGCCGCTCACCAGCTTCATCGGCGCCATCATCCAGGCCGAGACGCTCGGCGTGTCCATCAGCAAGGTGCTCCAGATCCAGTCCGAGCAGTTGCGCATCGAGCGCCGCCAGCGGGCCGAGGAGATGGCTGCGAAGGCGCCCATCAAGATGCTGTTTCCGCTCGTGGGCTGCATCTTCCCGTCGATCTTCATCGTCATCCTGGGTCCCGCCATCATCAGCATCATGAACAACCTCGGGGACAAGGTCTGATGCTGCGCTCGACCAGCACGACGCGGCGCCACCCATCGTCATGACGGCGGCGACCGACCTCGCTGCGGCGACGGGGGGCACCATCGCGGTCCGGTCCGCGACCGGCGATCCCATCACAACACGGGTCCGTCTCGCTACGGGCTTCTGGGCGCGCTTCCGGGGTCTCATGGGGAGCGCGCCGCTCACTGCGGACGAGGGCCTGTTCCTGCCCGTGAACAGCATCCATATGCTGTTCATGCGGTATCCCATCGATGCCCTGTTCGTGAGCGATGTCGATGCCCAGGGTCAGCGGCGGGTGGTCGCGATCAACGCCGAC